>JBKBKS010000016.1:0-28288 GCA_046294565.1 Fimbriimonadales bacterium | reverse complement strand
GGGAATCCGCCGCCGAACCTTACCTACAACATCTTGGGAGGTTTGGCATGGAAGCAGGCTTTGTTCACCTACATCTGCATACAGAGTTTAGCTTGCTGGACGGGGCGACTCGAATCAAAGATTTGGTCAAGCGCGTGGCGGATTTTGAGATGCCTGCCGTCGCGATTTCCGACCACGGCGTGCTTTTTGGCGCTATCGACTTTTACAACGCTTGTCAGAGCGCGGGCGTCAAGCCGATCATCGGCTGTGAGATCTACCTCGCGCCGCGCCGCATGCACGACAAGACCAAGCAAGACCAAAATAGCTTTCATCTACTACTGTTGGCAAAAGATGAAATCGGCTACAAGAACCTGATTCGGCTCAGCACGATAGCGAACTTGGAGGGGTTCTACTACAAGCCGCGCGTGGATAAGGAAATCTTGCGTGCGCATGCGCAGGGGCTGATTGCCACCTCGTCTTGTTTGGCGGGCGAAATCCCCGACGCGCTGCTCAAGGGCAGCTACGAGCGCGCCAAACGCCTGCTGGAAGAGTATCTGGACATCTTCGGACGCGAGAACTTCTACATCGAGTTGCAAGACCACGGGCTGCCCGAACAGCGCATGGTGAACGAGGGGCTGCTGCAGTTGGCGCAGGAGTATCGCTTGCCGCTGCTGGCGACCAACGACGCGCACTACCTCTGCCGTGAGGACGCCTCGATGCACGATGTGCTGCTGTGCGTGCAGACAGGCGCGACACTCGACAAGCCCGACCGTCTCAAGTTCGCCACTCAAGAGTTCTATGTGAAGTCCGCCCAAGAGATGGCGCAGCTGTTCCCCGACCATCCCGACGCGCTGCACAACACGCTGGAGGTCGCCGAGCGGTGCCGTCTGAATTTGGAGTTCGGACGGGTGCAGCTTCCCACGCCAGATTTGCCCGAGGGCAAGACCGCGATGCAACATCTGCGCGACCTGTGCTACGACGCCCTGCCGCGCCTCGTGCCCAACTACACCGAGACCCACACGCAACGCCTGGAGTACGAGCTCGCCGTGATTGAGACCACAGGGTTTGCGCCCTACTTCCTGATTGTGCGCGACTTCGCGCAGTTCGCCCGACGCGAGGGCATCTACTTCGGCGTGCGCGGCTCAGCCGCAGGCAGCTTCGTGTCGTATTGCATCGGAATCACCGATATCGACCCCATCGAGTACGACCTGACCTTCGAGCGGTTCCTGAACCCAGAGCGCATCCAGATGCCCGATATCGATATGGACTTCGAGGACGCGCGTCGCCACTTGGTGATTCAGTATGTGCGTGAGAAGTACGGGCACGACCATGTGGCGCAGATTGTCACTTTCGGCACATTAGCCGCCAAAGCCGCGCTACGCGATGTGGCGCGAGTGATGCAACTGCCCACGGCTCTGGTGGATCGCCTGGCGAAAGCGATTCCGACGCAACCAGGGATGACCCTTGAGAAAGCCCTCGCGATTGCTGAAGTGAAGCAGGAATACGAACGCAACCCCGACGCGCGACGGCTAATCGATATGGCGCGTCGGTTGGAGGGCATCACGCGCAACACCAGCATGCACGCGGCGGGCGTGGTCATCTCCAAAGAGCCGCTCACGGAACATGTGCCGCTGATGCGCTCCAACGACGGCGAGCTGCTCACGCAGTATCATATGGGCGCGCTGGAGCAAATCGGGCTGCTCAAGATGGACTTCTTGGGGCTGTCGAACCTCTCCGCGCTGGCGCAGACCGTCGAGAATATCAAACGCACGCGCGGAATCGATATCGATGTGCGCCGCCTGCCGCTGGACGACGCCAAGACCTACGAGATGCTGGGGCGCGGCGACACGACGGGCGTGTTCCAACTGGAGAGCGCAGGCATGCGACGCTACATCCGCGAGCTGCGCCCCCAAAATGTGCGCGAACTCGCCGCGATGGTCGCTCTCTACCGCCCCGGACCGATGGATCACATCCCCACCTACATCAACCGCAAGCACGGACGCGAGCCTATCACCTACCCCCACCCGTGGCTGGAACCCATTCTGCAAGAGACCTACGGCGTGATTGTGTACCAAGACCAGGTGCTGAAGGCGGTGCAGGCGTTGGCGGGCTTCTCGCTGGGCAAGGCGGATATCCTGCGCCGCGCGATGGGCAAAAAGAAACCCGAAGAGATGAAACGCATGCGCGCCGAGTTCGTCGAAGGCGCACGCGCCCAAGGCATCGACGACGAGGAAGCCAACCGCCTGTTCGACCTGATTGAACCGTTCGCAGGCTACGCCTTCAACAAAGCGCACGCCGTCTGCTACGCCCATGTCGCCTATCAGACCGCCTACCTGAAAGCGAACTACCCCGTCGAGTATATGGCGGCGCTGATGGCAGTGTTCAAAGACAAGACCGAGAAGATTGCCAACTTCATCGACGAGTGCCAGACGATGGGGATCCGCGTACTGCCGCCCGACATTAATAAGAGTCACGCGGGCTTCACGGTGGAGCCTACCGACGGGGCGTCTTCCCCCGCGCGTGGGCGTCGGCGCGCCGCCCCGACGCAGACGCGCTACGACCATGCGATTCGCTTCGGCTTGGGCGCAATTAAAGGCGTCGGCGAGGCGGCGGTGGAGGCGATACTCCACGAGCGCGCCGCCAACGGCGCGTTCGAAGACATCTTCGACTTCGCCGCGCGTATGCAGGAGTCGGGCGCGTTGAACCGCGCCACACTGGAAGCGCTCATTCAGGCAGGCGCGTTCGAATCGATCCACCCCAACCGCGCCCAACTGCTCAACGGGTTGGACGCCGTGCTAAGCTACGCGCAGTCGCTCGCACGCCTGAAAGACGAGAACCAGAACTCGCTGTTCGACGAGGGTCAGGAGGCGTTGACTATCGCCAAGCCCGCGCTGCAAATTGTCCAAGACCTCAGCACGCCCGAAAAGCTCGCCTTGGAGCGTGAACTGCTGGGCGTGTACCTCTCCGACCATCCGATACGCCCCTACATGCGCATCCTATCGGGCAAAGCGACGCCGATTGCGCACGCCAAAGAGCGCGAGGGCGCAACCCTCACGATAGGCGGAATCATCACCGCCGTCGAAACCCGAACCTCCAAAAAGACAGGCGCGAAGATGGCAAACCTGCAATTGGAAGACCTCACGGGCGCCATCCGAGTCACAGTGTTCGCCAGCACCTACGAGCAGTACCGCGACGCAATCCAGAAAGACCGAGCAGTGCTGATTCGGGGCAAGTTGCAATCGAGCGAGTTTGGCAGTCGCAACGGCGAGGGCGGCGCACTGGAGTTCCGCGCCGAGCATATCGAGATTGCGCCCGAGCCGAGCGAGGCGGACGACGCGCCGCGCATCCACATCCACCTGCCCCACTGCCGTCCCGAACAGCTGCGCCAACTACGGCAGATTTTGGAGCGTCACGCAGGCGAGGCGATTGTGCGCTTCGAAGTGCCCATCAACGGGCATTCGCGCCGCATCGAGACGCCCCTGCGCGTGTCACCCACGCCCAATCTCTTGGCGATGATTCAACACATTATCCCGCACGCCCAAGCAGTAGTCAGGGAGTAAGCGATGGGCGGACGATAGCCGACGCGGGGCGCATGGGTTGAGTTCACGCCCTGCGCTGGCGCGTTTCGGCTATAATTAGCCCGTTATGCAAAGTGCTATGAATGTGGTGGTCGTCGCAACGCGCCGCAGCCCCGACTCGGTCGCCATCGCCGAATACTACGCCCAGAAACGGCGCGTGCCCCGCGCACAGATACTCATCATCGACTGCGTGCCCCAAGAGGAGACCCCCCTTACGGACTACCGCGACACGATTGAACGACCGGTAATGAATCTGTTGCGCGAGCGCAAGTTGGAAGAGCGCGTGGACTATCTGGTGCTCACGAAAGGCATACCGTTGCGCATTCGCGAGGGCGGCTTCTCGGTGGACGCCGCGCTGATGTGCAGTCCGCTCAAACGCCCGTTCAACACCGAGCTGCGCGAGTCGAATCTGAACCCCTACTTTGGCAAGAACGAGCCGTTCTCGCGGCGCAAGTACGGCTTCTACTTGGCGACGCGCTTGGACGGCTACACGATGCAACACATTCGCGATTTGGTGGACAACAGCATCCGTGCGCGCGCGGCGAACGGCGTGTTCGTGCTGGATATCGATCCCAAGCGTAGCGGCGGGGGCTATCGCGTCATCAACGATAGCATGCGCGCGGCGGCGCGGCTGCTGCGCCAGCGGGGCTACGAGGTTCTGTTAGACGAGGACGAGGCGTTCGTGGGCGCGGTACGCGACATCATCGGCTACTACTCGTGGGGCAGCAACGACCACAAGTTCAACAAACTGAGCTATCGAAGCTTGCGTTTCCGTCCTGGCGCGCTCGCCGAGACCGCTGTCTCCACCAGCGCACGCACCTTCCAGGTGACCGACAAGGGGCAGTCTTTGATTGCCGACCTGATTGCGCAGGGGGCGACGGGCGTCAAAGGGTATGTCTCCGAGCCGTACACCGCCGCCCTGTGCCGCGCCGAGGTGATGTTCGACCTCTTCACGCGCGGGCGCACGATTGCCGAGAGCCTCTGGGCTGCCAGTCCGTTCATTCTCTGGAAAGATTTGGTGGTGGGCGACCCGCTGTGCGCGCCCTTCAAACGCGGATAGGTACAATTGCGCCGATGATCGATTTGAACACTCAGTTAGGCGTGAACTATCCGCGCGGCTTCAAAAGCGCGGGCGTGTATTGCGGAATAAAAAAACCGGGGCTGTTAGACCTTGCGCTGATTGTGTCAGATACGGAGGCGAGCGTTGCGGGCGTGTTCACCACGAATCGGGCGTGCGCGGCGCCTGTGCGCTGGTCGAAGCAAGTGGTCGCTGCGGGCGTCGCACGCGCGATTGTCGCCAACAGTGGCAACGCGAACTGCCTCACGGGCGAGCAGGGCGAGCGCGACGCGCAACGCATGGCGGAGCTGCTCGCCAAACGCATGGATTGCACGCCCCAGCAAGTGATTGTGGCTTCCACAGGCGTGATTGGCGTGCCGCTGCCGATGCACGCGGTGGAGACAGGCATCGCTCAGGCGTTCGAGCGGCTGGCTGAGGGCGACGACCGCGCCGCCGCCGACGCGATTCTCACCACCGACAGTAGCGTGAAACGCGCCTCGCTGGAGGTAGCCACATCCGCAGGCGCAGTGCGTATCGGCGCGATTGCCAAAGGCGCAGGCATGATTGCCCCACACCTGGCGACGATGTTGGCGTTCATCACCACCGACGCCCGAATCGCCGCGCCCGACCTCCAAGCCTGCCTGACCCGCGTGGCGGAACGCACCTTCAACAGCATCACCGTCGACGGCGACACCAGCACGAACGATATGGTGATTGCACTGGCGAACGGCGCGTCGGGCGTGACGCTGCAGGGCGACGCGCGGACCGATTTTGAACAGGGGCTATATCAGGTGTGTGAGTATCTGGCGAAGCGCATCGTGAAAGACGGCGAGGGCGCCAGCCGAATCTTCGAAGTGCGTGTGCAGGGCGCAGCCGACCGCGACGCCGCGCGCCGTATCGCCCGCACAATCGCCGAATCGCAACTGGTGAAGACCGCCATCCACGGCGGCGACCCGAACTGGGGGCGCATTATCGCCGCAGCAGGGCGCGCTGGCGCGCCTATCGATGTCAACCGCGCGGAACTGCGCCTGCAAGAGACGCTCGTGTTCCAGCAGGGACGCCCCACCGACTACGATGAGCGCGCCCTGATTGAACGCATGCTAGATGATGAGGTGCATATCCTACTAACGCTGCACGACGGCGACGGCGAAGCGCGATTCTGGAGCAGCGACCTGACCGCCGAGTATGTCCAAATCAACGCCCACTACCGCACCTGAGACTATGCGCGCCTATCGCCTCGTCGCGCCGAACCAGCTGCGCTGGGAGCAGGTTCCTGTGCCGACGCCGCGCCCAGACGAAGCGCTCCTGCGCGTCCACGCTTGCGGACTGTGCGGCACCGACCTCCATCTCAAGGCGCGCGGGCACTACTACTGGCGCGACCAGCCACTGACGCTGGGACACGAAATCGTCGCGGAAATCGTGCAACTGCCGTTGGACTACACAGGCGCGCTGCAGGTGGGCGACTTCGTGGTGGTCGATCCGCAAGTGGTTTGTGGCGATTGCTCCTACTGTCGGCGCGGGCGGCTGAACCTGTGCGAGCGTCTGGAGCATCTGGGGCTGAGCGTGGATGGCGGGTTCGCCGAGTATCTCGCGGCGCCGTTGCGCAACCTCTATCGCACGCCCCACGATGCGCCGCGTGAAACCCTGTGGCGCTACGCCCTCACGGAGCCGATTGCCACCTGCGTCGCGGGGATGCGCTTGGCGAACCCGCAGCCCGACGAGACGGTCGCTATCGTTGGGCTGGGCTTTTTCGGGCAGGTGTATGCGCAGCTGGCGCAACTGTGGGGCGCAACGCGCATAATTGGGCTGGAACATAGTCCCGAACGGCGCGCCGTCGCCGCGCGTATCGGCGCAGCGACGCCCCTCAGCTCCGACGCATGGCGCGCGAATCCCATCGAAGCCGAGGTGGTCATCGACGCCGCTGGCTCGCCCGACGCCGCCGACTGGTGTCTCAAGCTGGCGCGCAAAGCTGGGCGCGTCGTCGTGTTCGGCTACCGCCCCGAACCCGTGCAAGTGGACTGGTATCAGATTCTGGTCAAAGAGCTGACCGTGATTGGCTCGCGCTCCAGCAACCACGCTTGGGAGTATGCGCTGCGCCTGCTGCACGAGGAGCGCCTCATGCTGGAGCCGCTGGTGGACTTGCGTCCCGCCGACGCGATGGAACACGCCTTCGCCGACGCCGAAACGCAGCGCGCCTTCAAGCCCGTGCTGAAGTTCTGCGCATGGCTTCCATGAGTACGCAACCTGCCCACGCCCGCGCGAACAGCTCAACACAGCGTTGAATGAGTTGGGTATCCTATACCTCGATGGCTACCCCTGTCGGCGCACATGAGCAGGTGACGATTCTGGACTTCGGCGGGCAGTATACGCAGCTGATTGCGCGGCGCGTGCGCGAGTGCAATGTGTTCTGCGAGATTCTCCCCTACGATACGCCGCTGGCGGAGATTCGGCGGCGTGCGCCCAAGGGCGTTATCCTGTCAGGCGGTCCTGCCAGTGTGTACGAGCCAGACGCGCCGCGCGTAGACCCTGAACTCTTCACATTGGGCCTACCTGTGTTGGGGATTTGCTACGGGCATCAGCTCATGGCGCACTTATTGGGCGGCGTGGTCGCGCCTGCCCCGCAACGCGAATATGGACGCACGCTGCTGACGGTTGTCCACGCCGAACCCCTGTTTGAGCAGCTGGACTATCACCTCACCTGCTGGATGAGCCATGGCGACATCGTGGAGACTGCGCCGCCCGGCTTCGCGATTTTGGCGGAGACCGAGAACACGCCCGTCGCCGCGATGGGCGACTTGACGCGCCATCTCTACGGCGTGCAGTTCCACCCCGAAGTGGCGCACACGCCGTTCGGCATGCACTTGCTGCGCAATTTCTTGTATCAAGTGTGCCGTTGCCGAGGCGATTGGACGATGCGCCACTTCATCGAGGAGAGCATCGCCGCCATTCGCGCGCAGGTCGGCGACGCGCAGGTGCTGTGCGCCGTGAGCGGCGGCGTCGACTCCTGCACAGTCGCTGCGCTGGTGCAACGCGCGATTGGCGAGCAGCTCACCTGCATCTTCGTCGATCACGGGCTGATGCGTCAGGGCGAGGCGGAGCAGGTGCGCACCCTCTTCACGCAGCATTTCCCCAGCCGCCTCATCTTCGTGGACGCGCGCGAACGGTTCTTGGAACGGCTCGCAGGCGTGGTCGACCCCGAACAGAAACGCAAAATCATCGGTGAAGAGTTCGTGCGCGTGTTCGAGGCGCACGCCGACGCGATTGAACAGTGTCGCTACTTGGCGCAGGGCACGCTCTATCCCGATGTGATTGAGAGCGGCACGCGACTCGCCGCGAAAATCAAGACCCACCACAATGTGGGCGGGCTGCCCGAATGGATGACGATGACACTGATAGAACCCCTGCGCTATCTGTTCAAGGACGAGGTGCGCCGCGTGGCGCTGGAGCTGGGGCTGCCGCCCGAAATCGTGTGGCGTCAACCGTTTCCCGGGCCGGGGTTAGCCGTGCGTGTGCTGGGCGCGGTCACCGCCGAGAAGTTGGACATCGTGCGCGCAGCCGACGCGATTGTGAACGAAGAGCTCGCGCGCACGGGCTGGGCGCAGCGCGTGTGGCAGGCGTTCGCTGTGCTGCCCGATGTGCGTAGCGTGGGCGTGATGGGCGACCAGCGCACCTATCAGCACCCGATTGTGCTGCGCGTGGTGCATAGCGAGGACGCAATGACCGCCGAACCCGCAGAACTGCCCTGGGACCTGCTGATGCGCATCGCCAACCGCATCAGCAACGAGGTGGCAGGGGTAAACCGCGTGCTGTACGACCTTAGCTCCAAGCCGCCCGCCACCATCGAGTGGGAATGACGCCGCGCAACTATCAGGTATAATAACACTCAGCCTGAATGAGGGGTTGAGAGCCGATGGCGAAAACGAAGATTACTGTACGGGATTTAGCGGAAGAGTTGGGCGTCTCCACAAACCGTTTGAAGGGGATCCTAACCCAGCTGGGCGTCAGCGAGAAGGAAGCGCAACAGGGGCTGGACGAGGAGACCGCGCAGATTGTCAAGGAGATGGCGCAGGAACTCGCAGACGACCTCAAGACGCTCGTGCTGCGTCAGGATCTCACGGTGCGCGAACTTGCCGAAGCGATGGAGCGCCAGCCAACCGAAATCCAGAAACACCTAATGGTCAAACACGGCAAGCTCGTCTCGCCCGTACAGAAACTGGAACCAGAGCTCGCAGAGAAGATTGCCGCCGATTTCGGGCTGACCGTACAGTGGGAGACCCCTCAACCCGCCCAGAAGCCTGCCGCGCAACCGCCCGCCCAAGCCGTCGTCACAGGCGCCCAACCCCGACCGCCCGTCGTCACGATTATGGGACATGTCGATCACGGCAAGACGAGCCTGCTCGATTACATCCGCAAGACGCGCGTCGCTGAGCGCGAGTTCGGCGGCATCACCCAACATATCGGCGCGTACCAAGCCGAAGTGAGCGGGAAACTCATCACCTTCCTCGACACGCCCGGACACGAAGCCTTCACCTCCATGCGCGCACGCGGCGCACAGGTCACCGATATCGTCGTGCTGGTGGTCGCCGCCGACGACGGCATCATGCCCCAGACCGTCGAAGCCATCAACCACGCCAAAAACGCGCAGGTGCCGATAATCGTCGCCATCAATAAGATCGATAAGCCCGAAGCGAACCCCGACCGCGTGTTGCAACAGCTCACGCAGTATGAGCTGATTCCAGAGGCGTGGGGCGGCGACACAATCTGCGTGCCTGTATCTGCCATCACGGGGGAGGGCGTCGACACGCTGCTGGAGATGATCCTGCTCGTGGCGGAGATGGCGGAGCTCAAAGCCGACCCGAAAGCCGAGTTTCAAGGCGCGGTCATCGAAGCCAAGTTGGACAAGGGACGCGGCCCCTTAGCCACCGTTCTGGTGCAACAGGGCACGCTCCGCCGCGGCGACATCCTCGTGGTGGGCAAAACTTGGGGCAAAATCCGCGCTATGTTCGACCACACCGGCAAGCAGGTCGACAGCGCGACGCCCGCAACGCCCGTCGAGGTGATGGGACTGAGCGAAGTGCCCGTGGCAGGCGACCGCGCGGAGCGCGTGGAGAACGAAGCGCGCGCCCGCCAACTCGTCGAAGAGCGACTCGAAGCCGAGAAGCGACCCGATGTGCAACGCCCCACACGCCGCGTGAACCTCGCCGAACTGTTCAAACAGATGCAAGAGGGCGAAACCAAATCGCTCAACATCATCCTCAAAGCCGACACCTACGGCTCCGTGGAAGCCATCCGCGACGCGCTGCTCAAGCTCGAAAAGCCTGAAGGCGTCGAGCTCAAAATCATCAACGCAAATGTGGGCAACATCACCGAAGCCGATATCGATTTCGCCATCGCCGCCGACGCCGTGGTGCTGGGGTTCAATGTGAAGGTCGAGTCGAACGCCCAAAACAAGGCGAAGTCGAACCGCATCGATGTGCGTACTTACCGAATCATCTATGAGCTGCTGGAGGAGATGGAGAAAGCCCTCACAGGGCTGCTGGAGCCAGAGTTGAAAGAGGTGGCGCTGGGCGCTGCCGAAGTGCGCGCCGTGTTCAAGCTCTCCAAAGGCATCGTGGTGGCAGGCTGCTATGTGCTGGAGGGCAAAATCGTGCGCAACGCGCCCGCGCGTCTCGTGCGCAACGGCGCAGTCGTCCACGAGAGCAAAATCGGCACGCTGCGCCACCTCAAGGAAGACCGCCGCGAAATCGCCGCCGGCTACGAGTGCGGTATCACCCTCGAAGGGTTCGACGCCTACCAAGAGGGCGACCGCATCGAGTGCTACGAGATTCAGGAAGTGGAGCGGTAAACCCTCGCGCGTCAATAGGATTCCTCGTCTTCGCCCTCGAGGGCGTCGCCGTCGGCTTCGGGCATCTGGCGATAGCGCACCATTGCGTCGGAGAACTCGCCCTGCACAATCCACTCCACCTGCTCCAATCGGGCATAATCTTTGACATCGGGGTTCGCCCAGAGTTCGCCGATGACGACAGGCATGGCGTTCACGCCCATCTCGCGCAGGGTCTGGGCGCGCTGCTTCGCCCGATCCACATCGAGCCGATCTACAGCGAGGGAAATCTCCCCCACAAGCACTTGTGGCGCAGGATGGTCGGGATGTTCACCCACTCTTCACCCAGCACCAGCGTCCGAATTTCGTCGCGCTTGTTAGGGTCGCGCAAGGCGCGCCGAATTGCGTCTGCGTCCACCAACGGCTCCTGCAAGACGCGACGCAACTCAGGGTCCGAATTAATCAACTCGATGAACTGGCGCGGTTCAGCCCCACGCGCACATAGGTGGTTTTGTTAGGCAGTTTCGCCTTGCGCCACTTGGTCGCCCCATCGCTCGCGAGATAGCCGCGCCCGCGCTCCAATCGATCGCCCGTTTCGGGGCACTGCATCTCATACGGCTCGCCCTTTATAAGCGCGAAGAGCGTATCATAAAGATACTCGTCGCGCCGTTTGTTGAATAGTGCCGTAGCGGGCGCAGGGATCCAGCCGTCTCCAAAGGAGGTCAAGAAACTGAACTGCGCGCTCTCCTTGCCGAACGCAGCGTCGAATGTCTGCTGGAGGTGGTTGGACGCGCCACCCAGCTGTCGTTGGCTGGTGTTGTGTGTACCGAGCCGCTCTAAAATGCACTGCGCCAGCGCGCTGCGCAGAACGCCGCCGAGAATGTAGTCCAGACTTTCACGCACATTGCTGCGCGAGGTCATCCACTCGCCTACGGTGACGGGGGAGTGCGCCGTGAGCGTGAGTTTATAGCGTTTCATGAGACGCCTCCTTCAGGTGTTGGAGCGGGGTTTGTGGGTCGTGGGCGTCCCATTCGCCGTTTTGCTGGAGCCAGACCTGGCACATATTTAGGGGCGCGGGCGGCTTGCAGCCATTCATCTCGTAGCCCAGCGCGTGCATCAGTCGCTCGTCATGCGCCCGCACGCGCCCCTTGAACGCAGTAGACGGGATGTAGGCGCGCCCATGCGCATCGAGCTCGATACAACGATCTACCAGCGCGGCGGTGCGCCCCACGCCCGCGATATGCAAATCGCTGACTAACTCCACACGTTTGTGTAGGCGAGGCGCAGAACCGCTCGCTTCACTTGAGATCGGGCGTGGTTTGGGCAAAAGTGGCGTAGAAGCGTGCGCGTTCCGCTTCGAGTTGGAAGGGGATTTGTGGGTGGGCGTGAGGGGGCGCGGTGCAGTTGTAGGCTAAAATGAGGCTGTTCACGCGCTGCATAACGGTAAGAATCCCCTGCCAGCTTGCGTCGCGCCATGCGTGGAACCGCTCCGCGCTGAGCTGCTGGGCGTGGGGATACTCGCGCTCGGCGATACGCCAGAGGCGTTGGGCGTCTTCGCGCAGGCGTTCAATCTCGCGGGCGCGTTCGAGCCAATCGGGCAGCACGCTTGCGCTTTTGAGCAAGCGAATGGCAGGGCGCAACTCTGGCGGCGCGAACCACTCCTCGTCCAACGGCAACGGCTTGCCCTTGCCCGGCAAATCGTCGAACTTGCCCTCCTGCATCGCCTCCTCAATCTTGCGGTCGGCGATGAGCTCAATCACGCGCTGGATGTCGAAGCCCGACTCGCGCATCGCTCCATGCTCCTTTGCGACTCGTGAGGGCGTCTAAGCGTTCTCGATGGCGCGCCGCTCCTGCTCGCTGAGATGGAGTTGCACCTCCGCGTCGGCGAGTTTCACCACAGTATGCTCGTCGCCGTTGCGCAGCTGCTCCAGAAGCGCATCGACGGCTTCGGGGGTAAGCCGTCGGCAATAGGTGTCGCCGACCTGCATCACGGGCGCGTCGCCACAGTTGTTGAGGCACTCCACCTCCGCGAGCGTGAACATGCCGTCGGGCGTTGTCTCACCCAACCGAATCCCCAGCCGCTGCTCCAGATGCTCTAAAATCCGATACCCGCCGCATAGCATGCAGGTCAGGTTCGTGCAGACCTCCAGCATATACTTGCCGACAGGGGTTTTGTTATACATCGTGTAGAAGGTCGCCACGCCCTCCACCTCGGCGTAGGAGCGTTGGAGTCGGTAGGCGACTTCGGCGATGGCGTCGGAGGTAAGGCGTCCACCGTACTCGCGCTGCGCAATCCACAGGGCAGGCAGCAGCGCGGACTTCTTGTCAGGATAGTGCGTAAGCAACGCTTCTAACTCTTTGACCGCGCGTTCCGAGAAGCGCAGGTTCAGCTCCTCTGGGCGCGGCGGCTTCGGACGCTCAGTGACACGGATAATCGGCTCCTGTTGCATGGCGGGCGAATTATACCGTTTCAGGTATACTCGGTTGCGATGCGATGCATAGGCTGGCTCGTGGTGGGTTTGGCGATACTATCAGCGTTATTACATGCGCAGGCGAGGCTGCCGAGCGATTTAGAGGCGCGCTACCAGCGTGCGCTGCGGCTGGCGGCGCAGGGCAAGTACCAGCAAGCGGAGCCGCTGCTGCGTGAGATTGTGCAGCGTGAGCCGAACTTCGCGCCCGCGCGCCTGCATCTGGGGCTGGTGTACCGAATGCTCAATCAGAACGACAAGGCGTTGGCGCAGCTGCGCCGAGCCGCCGAGCTGAACCCCAAAGCCCCCAAGCCGCTGGTCGAACTCGCGCGTCTGTGCTTGGACATGCGCAAGTTAGAGGATGCGCAAGGCTACCTGCGGATGTTGCGCGACCGTTTCCCCAACGAGCCAGAGTTGCCCGTGCTGGAGGGCGCGCACGCCTCGCTGAAAGGCGAGTGGGGCGTCGCCTATGAGCGGTTCCAACGCGCCGCGCGCCTGCGCCCCAACGACTACCGCATCCACTACAATCTCGGCCTCGCGGCGTATCAACTGCGGCGCTTCGACGACGCCGAGCGACACCTCAAGCGCACCGTCGAGCTCCAACCCGATTACCCCACAGGCTGGAAGTCGCTGGGGATGACCTACGAGGCGCGCGGCTTGCCCGAGCACGCCATCCGCGCCTACACCGAGTCGCTCAAGCGCGAACCCGACGACCTGCCCACGCGCCTCAAACGCGCCCTACTCTACCAGCAAGCCGAGAATTTAGACGCCGCGCTGGCGGATTTCCAACACTTGGCGCGGATCTACCCACGCAACCCAGATGTGCATATCGGCGCGGGGCTGATTCTGATGCGTCAGGAACGGTATCGCGAGGCGCTGACGCATCTGGGCGCCGCGCTGACGCTTATACCGCCCAGCGACCCGCTGTATTTGGACATCCTCACGGAAGTTGGGCACTGCCACTTGAATCTCAAGCAGTATGGCAAGGCGCGCGAGCAGTTCGCCCAAGTGCTGAAGTTATCGCCCAAGAACGCCCGCGCCTACGAGGGGCAGTGGGAGGTGCTGCAGGCGCAGGAGATGGAGACCGAGCTGCTGACCTTCTTGCGCAACTGGCAGTCGAACCTGCCCGACGACCCGCGCCCGACGCTCCACTTGGCGCGTATCTACGAACGCAACCGCGACCCGCGCCTCGCCGAAACCGAGCTCAAACGCCTGCTGGAGCAGTTCCCGAACCAGACCGAGTTCAAGCGCGAGTACGCGCAGTTTCTCGCCCGACAAGGGCGCGAAGACGAAGCGGCGCAACTCTACGATGAACTGTTGAGCCAATCGCCCAACGAGGTGTTCGCGCTGATTGGCAAAGCGCGCATCGCCGAACGACGCAACGATGCGGCGCAGGCGTTGGCGCTCTATCAGCGCGTGATTGCGCAAGACCCGACCAACGAAATCGCGCTGCTGGGCGCCGCGGCGATGTATCAGCGGCTGCACCAGACCGACGAGGCGATTGCCATCTATCGGCGTCTCGCGCTCGCCGACCCGCCCAACCCGCTCGCGTTCTCCAGCCTGCTGGACATCTACCGCCAAGCCGAGCGCAACGAGGACGCCATCGAGTTCCTCAAAACGATGGCGCAGCGCCATGGCGGGCGGTTCCTGCCGTTCTTGGCGAGCCAAATGTTGCAGGCAGGCAAGGGCGAGGAGGCGGTCGCGCTGTTCCAAGCCGAAATCCAGCGCGAGCCGAATAACCCCCAACTCCATCGGCTGCTGGGCGTAATCTATGAGACGCTCCAACGCCCCAACGACGCCTTGAACGCCTACCAACGCGCGCACCAACTGGAGCCGAACGATACTTGGACGCTCTATCACATCGCGCAAATCCAATCGCAACAGGGTCAAGAGGAGGCGGCGTATGAGACTCTGGTGCGGGGGCTGCGCGTGAACCCCGACGACCTCAGCTTGTACCCTGCGCTGGAGCGCGTTGCCGCCGCGCTGGGACGCCAGACGCAGTACCGCGCGCTCATCGAAGAGCTCGCCCAGCGCGATACGCCCGGCGAGGAAGCCCTGAAGACCTATGTGCAGATGCTCCAACGCGAGGGCAAGACCGCCGACGCGCTCGCGCTGGTGCAACGCCGTCTCCAAACACGCCCTGACGATGTTGCCCTGTTAAACCTGCAGCTGAGCTTGCTGAGCGCGTTGGAGCGTCAGCAGGAGATGCTGAGCGTCTACGCGCGACTGGCGCGGCTCAACCCCAAAGACATCCATCTGCTCCGCACTTGGGTAATGTACGCCGAGCAGTACGGCTCGACGGTGGACGCCATCCTCGCGTTGCAGGCGTTGTATCAGGCGACGCCCGACGAAATCTCCACCGGGCTGAAACTCGCGCGCTACTTGGAGATGGCGGGGCAACGGTTCCGCGCCATCGAGCTCCTGCGCCTGATGCAGGAGAACTTCCCGCGCGACGAGGACATCCGCAAGGAACTGGCGCGACTGGAGGCGCAGCGTTGAGGCGCGAGTGGCTGGCGGTGCTGGCGATTGCGCTGACGCTGGGGCGCGGCGCACTGCGCGAAATCGAAAAAAACGCCGCCCGTGAAATCCAACAGCGCATCGGCGGGGGCGACATCCGCGTCAAAATCGAGCCTGACTACGGCGGCGTCGCGAAGGGGCAGCTGAAAACGCTCACCGTGTACGCCAAAAACTTCACGCTGGAGGGGCTGCCCTTCACGCTGGAGCCAGAACGCCCTCAATCGGGGCTGATTAAGCAGTTCATCCTGCTGATGGAGAATGTGAACCTGCGCGGACTGCGCGCCGAGAGCGCCGCCGCCGCCATTCCGAACATCGCTTACGACCAATCGCTCGCCCTCTCCAAGCGAATCTTCCGCCTCAGCGCGACTGGAGTCGGCGCGTGCGAGATTGTGGTGAACGAAACCGACCTCGCGGCGTACATCTTGCGCAAATACGCGCCCTACATCCGCCGTGTGGAGGTGGACATTACACCCGAACGAACCGTCGTGTCGGGAGTGATGGCGCTGCTCGCCAGCGAGGTGCGGTTCCAAGCGATCGGCAAGCTTGCCCCACGCGAAGGTCGCTACTTAGACCTCGCCGAAGTGCAAATAGAGATCGAGGGCGCGGACCTACCCTCGCAATCGGCGCACCTATTGCGACAGTTCCTGAACCCAATTATCGACATCGAGCGCGACTTGGGGCTATACGACGGCTTGCATGTGGACGAGTTAGTTAGCGAGCAGGGCAAGATGAAGGCGGTCGGCAAAGTATGGATTCCCGCAGCGCGTCCGAGCGCACAATCCGTATCCGACTCTCGGTGAGAGCGACCTACTGTTTTATTGTTCAGGCGGTGGAGTTGTGGTCGCACCATGCGGTTCCGCGTCATGCGGCGGCGTTGGCGTTCTTCAGTATGTTGACGCTTGCGCCGTTGCTGTTGGCGTTGACGGGCGTAGCGGGGTACTTTTTGGGCAGCGAGCAGGTGGCGGCGCAGTTGTTGGCGGCGGTACGGCGTGGGGTGGGCGAGGGCGCGGCGCGCGGGTTCGAACAGCTCATTCAGCGCACCATCGTGCAGGGGTCGGGCGCGGGCGCGACGCTGACGGGGCTGCTACTGGCGTTGGCGGGCGCGTCGGGGCTGATGCAAAGCCTCAAAGCCTCGCTGGACGCGCTGTGGGACGCGCCGCCGCACTCAGAGAGCGGCGTGAAGCAGTGGTTGATTACACGCTTCATAGGCGCGTTGGGCGCGCTGTTGGGCATCGTTAGGAGTCGGGGCACTGACGCTCCATGAATTCGAGCGTTTCGGCGAGGGGACGCACGCCTGTCGTTGCGCCGAGCGCAGACACGCCGAGCGCGCCGACGGCGTTCGCCAGACGCGCCGTGCGACGCAAATCCCAGCCCAGCGCCAGTCCGGCGAGCCAGCCCGCCGTGAAGCAGTCGCCCGCGCCGAGCATATCGACCACCTCGACGGCGCAGGCCGGCAGATGGAACGCCTGCTCGCGCGTCCGAACATAGCACCCCCGCGCGTCCATCTTGATTGCCACTGCGCCCACGCCCGCCTCCAGCAGTCGCTGGGCGATGGCTTCAGGCTCGGTCTCGCCAGTGAGCATGCGCGCCTCGCCGTAGTTGGGCGTGATGTAGTCCAGATAGGGCAGGCACGGCGCTAACGCCTGCATCCACTGTCCGCTGGAGTCCCAAGTGGTGTCCAAGCAGGTGGTCATGCCGCGCCGTTTCGCCTCGTGCAGCGTGCGCGCGGCTGGCTCGCCGTCCATTCGGGGCATTAGGTACGCCCCAGCGAGGTGGAAAATCGCGCAGTCGCTGAGCAGGCTCCAATCGATGTCGTCGGGGCAGAACTCCGCGTTCGCGCCCATGTGGTGGATGAACGACCGCTCGCCGTCGGGGTGAACCATCACCATCGTGCTTGAGGTACCCGCTGTGGAGCTGCGTCGCACGCTGCGCGTGTCCACGCCGTGTTGTTGCAGGCTCTGCAGGATGAAATCTCCGAAGGCGTCTTGCCCGACCCTGCCGACGACGCGCACGGGCAGCCCCAGCTTGGCGAGCGCAAGTCCTGTGTTGGCGGCGCATCCGCCCACATGCAGCTCCATCCGCCCCACATGGACACACACGCCGCGCTCTGGATAGCGGCTCACAGGCTTAGCAACCACATCCGCCACAAGGATGCCGACGGAGGCGATGGCGTGCATGGCTAATCTTCCCTTTTGACGCTGCGTTTCACCTTCTCAAAGAAGCTGGTCGGTTCGGCGGCGGCGTACTTTTTGAGTCGCACGCCGCTCAGCTCGGCGTATTGGCGCAGCAGGTTGCGCTGGGCGTCGGTGAGCTGTTTGGGCATCTTCAGTCCGATGCGCACATACAGGTCGCCGCGTTTGCCTGTGCGTGCGTTGGGCAGCCCGCGTCCGGGCACAATCAACTCCGTGTACGGCTCGGTCAGTTCAGGGATTTGCAGGGTGACCTTGCCATCTAAAGTGTCGATGTCCACTTCGTCGCCGAGGGCGAGTTGGGGGTAGGCAAGGTTGATTTGGGTAGCGAGGTCGTCGCCGCGCCGTTTGAAGCGTGGGTGGGGGGCGAGATGCACCACCACATAGAGGTCGCCGTCGCGTCCGCCGCGTAGCCCTGAGTCGCCCTCGCCGCGCAGCAGGATCGCCGTCTCGTCCTCGATGCCAGCGGGGATGGACACCGTGAGTGTATCGCGTTGGCGCGCGAGCCGTTCGCCGCGGCACTCACGGCAGGGCGTGCGTAGGATTTCGCCCTCGCCGCGGCATCGTTCGCAGGGCGTCACGCGCGTCACTGTGCCCAGAATCGTCGTTTGAGTGAAGCGCACGCGCCCAGAGCCGGCGCAGTCGGGGCAGCGTTCGGGCGTTGTGCCTGGCTCTGCGCCTGTGCCTTTGCATCGCGCACACAAGCGCAGGCGTTCCACGACCACTGTGCGCGTCGCGCCGTGCAGCACCTCTTCTAAGCTGATCTCGATATCGGCGCGTCGGTCGGCGCCGTCGATGGGACCGCGCGTGAGGGTCACGCCGCCGCCGAAGAACATCTGGAACAGGTTCTCTGCCATGCCAAACGGGTCGGCGGTCGGCGCGCTCTGGGGTCCCGCGTGCCCGAAACGGTCGTACAGGGCGCGCGATTCGGGGTCGGAGAGCACTTGGTAGGCTTCGTTGATGAGTTTGAACCGCTCTTCGGCGTCGGGGTCTTCCTTGTTTACATCGGGATGGTACTGGCGTGCCAGCTTGCGGAACGCCGCCTTAATCTCCTCTTGGCTCGCCGTACGGTCAACGCCCAGCACCTCATAGTAGTCGGGTTTGCTCATCGTCTACTCGCGCAGAGTGGTCTCCTGCTCGTAGAACTGCATCGCCTCTTGCACGAACTCCTCCTCCTCTTCAGCTTGACGGCTGAGTTGCTTGAGGTCGCGTGCGGCTTGCCAAGTGTGTTCGGGACCGTGAATGATGACCTCGACCGTGTTCTGGTCGATAATGCGCGGCTTGATTTTCCCCTCGGCAATCTCTTGCAGTGCAACTGTGAGCGGGTTGAAATCGAGTCCGCTCACGGGCACGAGGGGTTTCGCGCCCTCGCGCAGTAAGCGCGCTCGCTCCGCGGCGAGCAGCGCAAGGATATAGCGTGGATACTGGCTGAGTTCGTCGGTCTCTGGGTAAATCATCCGTTCACCGTCCTTTGTGGGGCGAGGGTTGCACGCGTCAAAAAGCGCAGGAGCCAGATGCGCCCCTGTCGCCCGAAAGTTCTCGCCCGTTTTGTGTGTGCGCCATGCAGCGCTAATATAATACCTAATCCGCGCGTCCGAAAGTCAAGAGGCGTGGAGCGTGTTCGGAAAATGCCTCTATTCGGTAGAGATTCCTCGCCTGCGGCTCGGAATGACAGGGATTTCGCCCCGAGCGGCACTTGTCATGCCGAGCGGAGCGAGGCATCTCAAGCACTGACGCCCCCGATTTTTCGAACACCCTCAGAGGCGTGGAGGGAGTCGGGATGCTTCACTCTCAAAGTCTTGAGGCGCTTAATCTTGCTCAGTAAGCTTATCCCTTGACCCTTTAGTCGACGGCTTGCCATGCTTGGGCGAGCGCGGCGCGTTGGGCGTCGCTGAGATCCTGCAAAGGCAAGCGCATATGCGTTTCGGGGAAGCCCGATAGCGTCAGCAGGTACTTGAAGCAAGCAGGCACAGGAAACTCATCTACCGTGTCGGACGCGGCGTTGATGAGCGTTTGTAGCCCGTCGCACGGCTCGCCGCGCTGGAACGCCTCGCATAGACGCGCCATGCGCGGCAGATACACATTCGCCAACCCGCTGATGGAACCTGCGCCCCCCTTGCGCAGGCACTGCGTCAGCAACTGCTCTTCACCCACCCACACGCGCAGGCGCGGCGCGTACCTCAGGAACTGTCCCATCGAGCGCACGCTGCCCGAGCTGTCCTTCACGCCGATTAGGTGCGGATAGTCCAACAGCGCGTCGATGAGCGCAGGCGTGATTTTGTGGCGCGTGCGCTGCGGGATGTTGTAGAGGATAACGGGCAGGTCAACGGCGTCCAGTATCGCGCGGTAGAAGGCGGTCAAGCCGTCTACGGAGGCAGGGTAGTAGAACGGTGGCGCGACCATCAGGGCGTTGCAGCCGACCTTCTGGGCGCGCCGCGCCAGGTAGAGCGCTTCGTCCAAGCTGCACACGAGTATGCCCGCCGTGATTTGCAGCGCGCCCTTTGCATGAACCGCGCGCTCATACAGTTCCGCTTTCTCAGGCGCGCTCAGCGAGGGACCTTCGCCCGTCGAGCCGGCGACCACGACACCCTGAGCGCCCTGCGCCTCGAAATGCGCCAGCAGCCGCGCCCAGGAGCTCCAGTCGATAGTTCCCGACTGGGTAAACGGCGTAATCGCCGCCACATGCACGCCTATCCGAATAGGTTCCACTTTAGAAGAAGGGGAATCGCGGGCGTGCGCGTAGGAACTCGAACAGCCCACGCCAGAAATCGGCGCGCGCCGTCGCCTGCCTCGTCTCGGCTTCAATCTGCGCGAGGGCAACTTCCGCCTCGGCTTCTGGCGGCGTCTCCAGCGTGCGCGCGTCTGCAAGCACGCGGTTCATCTTCTCCAGCTCGCCGTTGTCCACCCACACACCGCCGCAACGATCGCAAGTGTCCAACTCGATGTCCGAAGTGTAAAGGTAGTGGTAGGGGCGTAGCAGCTGGTCGCAGGTGGGGCATTTTCGCGCCCACGGCGGGTCGTATCCGACAATCTGCGGCTGGTAAAGCGAGTCGATTCGCGGCAATATCTCGTCGTCGATGCTGTTGAGGCGCGTCAGCTCGTCGGCGTCGAACCAGATGCCTGCACAGGCGGGGCAGACATCGATGGTGACCCCCAAGTGTACCTGCGGTTTGAGCTCGATTCCGCATACAGGGCACAGTCGTTCTCTCATGGTTGTTCCCCTACAGGCGCGCCGCGCAAGCACAGTTCGAAAGCCCCCGACAACTCGCCTGCTTGCATGTTAAGTGTACCTCGAATGTGGCGCACCCAGCCGTGTTCGGCGTCTACATAGAGGGTCATTTCGCCGCGCGTTTGGGGCAGCGAGTCGGGCATCGGCTCGATTTGGGTGCGGATTTTGTAGCAGCGCACGCCTTCAAAGGTCTCGACGCCTTCCAGTTGGCAGATATACTTCACTTGCAAGCTGCCTGTGCTGTCGATTTGCCCCCACTGGGCGCCGACTCGCACGGGGCGGTCGGGATAAATGTAGCCGAACGCGCCAATCGCGAAGGCGTTAGGCTCCAGCGATTGCTCCTTGCCGTCGGGGAAGAACCGCCAGCGCGTTTTCGGGTTCAACGCGCCCAGCGGCGCAGCAACTGCACGGAGCTGACGCAACTCCGAGTCGGGCATCTGGAGCGCACGCTCCACCATCGCGCTGCCGTCTGGTTGAACCGATTGCACGGTATCGGTGTAGGTGAGGCGGAGCGTGTCGGCGCGCCCTTGAAACTCGCCTTGCAGCTCCAGCGTGTAGCGCCACTGTGCGCCCGCGCGTAGCGTGCGTTGGATGGTGTACTCTGGCTTGCCGCAGGCGCATAGCGCGCCCACAACGAGCCAGAGCGACATCCACGCGCATCGTGCGCCCATCAGAACTGATAGCCGACAGTGAGCGAGAAGCCGTTCGCACGGTCGCGATTCGCGCCGAACCGATCGGTTAGGTCGTAGTTCAGCTCTACGCTGTAGGAGTCGTTGAACCAGAGCGTTAGTCCAACGCGCCCGCCGAAGATATTCTTGCTCGGTCCCGTCGTATCCACGATATATAGCCCTGCGCCGACGCGCAGTTGCACGCGCAAATCCGAGTTGCTGATTGGCTGCTCGTAGACCTGCGTGACGACCAGGCTGGTGATGGCGCCGCGCGAGCCGCCCGTCTGGTGGGTGAACAGGTCTGCGCTAATCTCGGTAGCGTCGCTCGCGAGCAGCGGCACACCATCGCTCGTGAAGGTCAACCCGACCGCGAACCAAGTTTTATTGAACGCCTGCAGGTCGGTGTCCGACGGGAAATACGCGCCGAAACGAAGTCGCGCAGCCGCGTTCTCCAGCTGCGCCGACGCGGTCAGCACGGTCACGGTCAACAGCGCGCCCAGCGCGCTCCAGCGTATCCAGCGTGTCTTCATCATATAACCTCCATGTTCTGTGGGGATCCCATTTGGTATTTCGCAGGCGACGGCGAAACTCCTGCTACTTCTCAGATGGGACAAGCGCAAGTCTGAGGGTGTTGGGGTATCATACAGCTATGCAGAGCGAGACGACAGTTGCGATGACGCCTGCCCCGCAAACGACAATCGCGATGACGCCGACGCAGTGTCCTATCTGCGCCCAGATGAACCCGACGGGCGAGCAATACTGTATCGAGTGCGGCTTCCTGTTGAGCAGCGTGGCGCCCGAAACGACGGAACCGACCGGCGCGTACCCCAAACTGCGCGATTCGGTGGGGCGTGAGTACCTACTCAAGGCGGGCGAGAACATCGTCGGGCGCGACCCAGCATCAGATGTGCTGATTAGCGACGGCACGGTCAGCCGCCGACACGCCTGCATCGTCATCGAAGAGAATCGCGCCTACCTGCAAGATTTGGGCAGCACGAACGGCACGCGCCTCAACGGCGAGCCTGTCGGCGCGGAGCGCGTCCCCCTGCCCCCCAACGCCGAGCTGCAGTTCGGCCGTGTCGTGATGACGCTGGAGTTGCCAGAGGGATTTGAGACGCCCACGGTCGCCGCCGAAGTCGCGCCGCCGCTGGCGCACCTGGTGGGCGTTGGCGACCCGAACCTGCGCTTTCCACTCTACCCACGCCCGCAACGAATCGGCAGACGCGCGGGCAACGATATCATACTCCCCGACGCCTATGTGTCGGGTCAGCACGCCGTGATCGAGATTGTGGGCGCGGATGTGCGCATCACCGATTTGGGCAGCACGAACGGCACTGTTATCGGCGAGACCAAGATCGCGCCCAATATGCCAACCACTGTACCAGCAGACGCTGTGCTAACGCTCGGCAAAACGCAGTTCCGCATCGAGTGGGCGTCTGCCGAGCGTCAAGAGCCTGCCGAGGAAGCCGCTATGGAGACTGAACCCGATGCGCAAGCGCAAACGGAAGCGAGTTCAACCGACGAGGCATAAGATGAACGAAGCGCGGCGCGTGCAGAGCATGCTGGGCGTTCTGTTTGTCGTCATCGCGGCGTTGGCGATTGGCGTAGGCGTCTGGCTGCGTCTCACACCTGCGCCGCCTCCAGAACCGCCCCAGCCCCCACGCGAAGCGAAAATCTATATCCCCAAAGTGAACCCTCAAGGCGAGCTGACCTACGAGAGCCGAACTGTCGCCATTCAGAACCCCGAAGTCGCCTACAAAGAAGTGTTTGAGACGCTGATTCGCGAGTCGGGCGTGTTCCCGCAGGGCGTACGGCTGCTTCGCGCTACGGTGCAGGGCAGTACGCTGCAACTGGACTTCTCGGAGGAACTGGTGAACAACTTTGAGGGCGGCTCAGACGACGAAGCCGCGCTGGTAAACGCGATTAGCAGCACGGCGGGTAGTTTGCCCAACATCCAGCGCGTGCAGATTCTGGTACAGGGCAACCCCGTGGAGAGTTTGGGTGGACACATCGACCTCTCGCAAGCGTTGCCTGTAACACGCCCGTGAGCATCGTTGAGACTGTTTAGGAGCCGCTAGTTTCCTGAATAAGCTGCGCCATCAGCAGCAGGCGCAACCGTCGGCGGGCATACAGAGGAGTCGCCCCCAAGTTCGCACTCGGACAGTGCGACAGGAGGCTACCCGAATTGGATGGGAACGCCTCAACTGCTCTACGGAACAAATCTTGCGGTACATCCAAAAGATTGCAAAAAAAGCGGAACTATGTAGCGGATATAATCGTATATCTGTTTGTCCTACGGGGATGCACGATGGACAGAAGCTACTATCTCAAAGCTCAGGAAGTGGAGCAGTTCTGCTCCGATTTTCTCAGTCGCGAGACTCGGTACTTGACTGAGCTGTCGTTGCAGCTGGACCCAGAATCGCCACGAGTCAAAACAGAAGCAGCTGCTTCGGCGCATCATGCTGGAGATGCTCTTGTGGGTGGTGGAAATCACGCCTCAATTAGAAAAACTCGTCTGCAAAATGCCGAGCTCAACCAGTTGCCGTGTAGGGCAAGGCGTTGTGGAATGAACAGCTTAGAGAGACGCTTCAGGAGGGCGCGCTGAGTGATTGTCTGGCGTCGGCTTGGCGCCGACAGCGATGACGCGAGGCTGGGCGCGGTAGATACTGGTCGCCACGCGCTCGCGCTTGACGAGTTGCCCATGCTCGTACACTTCACGCCACAGCGTCACGCGGAACCCTGCCGCGCCCTTCTTCAGCACGCGCGTCTTGCCCACTGGCATGTTCGGGTCGGGAACGCGCTTTTCGGGGGGCGCGGGCAACGGCTGACGCGCGGTCTTCAACACCACGCGACGCTGAGGCTGCGGTCGCCCTAAAATACGGATGGTCAGCGAGGAACGCCCCAGCGCCGCGCTGAGGGCAATCGGCTCATCGAACGGGTTCTCGATCACAAAATCAACGCCCGTGTCGGTGACGGTAGCGTCGCGTCCGAGCGGCACATAGTCCACAGGAATCGAGTGGTTCGCCCGTCGCACGATTTTGAGGTCAGCGAGCAGCGCGGCGTTGAATAAAGTGGACGAGACTTGGCAGATGCCCCCGCCGACGCCCAACTGCTTCTCGCCGCGAATAATCACAGGCGCCAGTCGGAACCCCTGCTTGAGCGTGCGCTTGCCCACCGCCTGATTGTACGAGAGCCGCTCGCTGGGCAGCAGCACGCGCCCGTCCAGCGCAGCGGCGGCGAGCCGAATGTTGTGGTTGCGCGACGCTTGATAGCCAGGAAAGCGCGTGGTGTAGCTGGCGAGCACGCCCGTGATGCGTTGCGCTTGTTCGGCGGCAAGACGCGGGGGCGATTCGAGAAAGGCAATCTCGAACGCCGTTTGCGCTGCAGGCAGGTCGGTCAGGGCGTTCAATAGGTTCGTGAGGCTTGCGTCGGCGTTGAGAGTTCGCCCCGTTTGGCTGGGCGTGATTTGTACGACGCCGTTCACGAAGCGCACTTGGGCGTCGCGCGGCGTGCGCTCCAGAAACTGGAACTGGCTCAGCTGCGCTTGGAACAGCTCGGGGATGATTGCCCATCGGGGCGCGATGGCGATGCGTGGGTTGCCGAACATCCGTTCCCACAGGGGCATGCGCGCCCAAGCGTCGGTGAGTGCTTGATGCGTCTCCGCGACATCCAGCTCTACTCCCCACTCTTTGAGGCGGGTGAGGCGTTGGGGGGCTTGCTGCGCCACAATCGGCTGCTCCGCCCATACTGCGCGTAGGGTCTGCAGGTGCGCTTGGAGTTGGCTGGGGCGCACTCCTGCCAGTGAATACCCTGCTAACTGCACGCCGTGCGGCAGGGGCGCGTCTCGGCTGACTGTCCAGAGCAGCGCGCCTGCGACCATCCCGAGTAGCCCCAACGCACTGAGCAGTGTTCCACCCATCCACTGGCGTTTCATGAGCAGAGATATTATACCGCGTCTATCCGATAGGCTCCAGCAGGGCGGCTTGATAGAGTTTGGCGTAGGCGCCGTCGCGCTGGGCGAGCTCTTCGTGGCGTCCTTGCTCAACCAACCTGCCGCGCTCCAGCACCAGCACGCGGTCGGCGCACTGCACGGTGGTCCAGCGGTGGGCGATGATGAGCGTCGTGCGCACGCCGCGCCCCTCCTCGATGACCTGCTGGATGGAGCGCTCCGCCAGGGGGTCTAACGAGGCGGTCGCCTCGTCTAAGATGAGGATGCGCGGGTTGCGCAGCAGGGCGCGCGCGATGGCGATGCGTTGCGCCTCGCCGCCCGACAGGCGCACCCCCCTGTCGCCAATCAGCGTGTCGTAGCCGTCGGGCAAGCGCATGATGAACTCGTGGGCGTGCGCAAGTTGCGCGGCGCGCTCGATCTCTGCGCGTGTAGCGTCGGGCTTGCCGTAGGCGATGTTCTCGGCGACAGTGCCCACGAACAGCACCGTCTGCTGGGGCACTACGCCCACCTGTGCGCGCAAGCTCTCCAGCGTCGCCTGCTGGATATTGTAGCCGTCGAGCCGTATGACGCCCTCTTGAGGCGTGTAGAAGCGCAGCAACAGGTCAACCAGCGTGCTTTTGCCCGCGCCGGAGTGCCCCACCAGCGCGACGACCTCGCCGGGCAGGATTTCGAAGGAGACCTCGCGCAGGGCAGGCTCGCCTGTGGGGTAGCAAAACGAGACGCGCTCGTATTGGATATGTCCCTTTAGCGGCGGCAGGGGCTGGGCATCGGGGGCGTCGTATGCCTCTGGCTCCACATCGAGCGCCTCGCGGAAGATGCGCTGCGCGGCGGCGCGCACCTGGCTGCGCGTGAGCTGAATCGCGCCCACGCCCGCCGCCGCCTGCGCAATCTGATGCAGCAGAAAGAGAAAACTCAGCAGTTGCGCGGTAGTCATCTGCCCACGCGCCACCTCTTGCCCGCCGAACCACAGCACGAGCGCGATACTCGCCGCGCCGATGAACTCCACCGTGGGACGCAAACGCGCCCGGCGACGCTCGCCCCGCAGCGAATGACGCAACACCTCGCGATTGCGACCGACAAACCGTGCAATCTCGCGATCCTCAGCCACAAAGGTCTTAATCACTCGCACGCCTGAGAGGGTCTCCTGCACCAGCGCGGAGACGCCCGCCAGCGCGCCCTGCGTCTGGTGCGTAATCCGACGCACTTGCCGACCTAAGCGTTGAATCAGGAGCGCAATCAGCGGCAAGAAGAGCGTCGCCAGCAACGCCAGCCGCCAGTTCAGCCAGTAGATATACACCCAAAAAGCGACAATCCGCAGCGGCGCGTCCAACACATCGCGCACCATCGTCGCCGCGCTCTGCAATATGGGCACATCGTGGGTGAGAATCGACTGGATCGAGCCGACCTGACGCGACTGGAAGAACCCCAGCGGCAGCCGCTGCAGATGTGCGTAGATATCCTCGCGCAGCCGAGCCGTCATCCACTGACCCGCCAGCGCAAGGTAATACATCTGCCCGTAGGAGAAGAACCACTTCAGCGCGAACACGCCAATCACAGTGAGCGAGACGCGGTTCAACAGCGCCGAGTCGCGCATGTCCATCGAGCGTATCACTTGCTCCAGCAGGTAGGCGGTGAAGCCCGTGATAGCAGTGACCCCGACGGAGCAAAGCAGCGCGACGGCGAGCGGTCGCCACTGCGCCGCCACATAGCGCCAAAAGCGGCGTTCGGTCGCATCCACGATAGGAATTGTACCCACTAAACGGCGCATGTTGCGAAATCCCATAATTATTGAGGTATCCTAACGCTGTGGAGGGGCGTATGCGACGGATGGCGGTTGGGCTGACGCTGGCGTTATTGCTAAGCCTGCTGTGGGCGGATGGGCTGCGCGAGGCGACGGTGGTCGTGCGCGGCGCGCCGTTGACGCTGGAGCCGCCCGCGCTGTGGGATGGACGCGAGCTGTGGCTGCCGCTGCAACACTTGGAGCAGCTCGGATTGCCCGTTTCGGTGGAGAACAACGCCGTGCGCCTCACTGAAATCCCGCCCGACCAGCCGACGGCGTGGGCGCCGACCGAGCTGAAGCGCGGCGTTGCGTGTGCGCCACTGCGCGACCTCGCGCGCCGCTTGGGCGGATACACGCGCTGGGACGACGCTTCAAGCACGCTGAGCCTCTTGGCGCGACTGCGCGAGGCGCGCTTGGCAGACGATGCGCTCCACATCGCGACGAGCTTGCCCGTCGCGTGGCGCGCCTTCACGCTGCAAAACCCCAACCGCTTGGCGATTGACCTGCACGGCTGCGCCCTGCCCGACGCGCCGCTCCCACTGCCAGAGCCGTCGGGCGCAGTGAAAGCCGTGCGCATCGGACAGTTTGACCCTCATACGGTGCGCATCGTGCTGGAGATGGACGCGCCGCACGCTACGCCAGAGACGGGTATGCATGCAAGTTGGCAAATCGCGCTCACGCCCCAAGCCGCCGACGCGCCGACCGATGCCTTAGCCCCAGCAGAGCCGACCCCGCCGACGGAACCCGCCCCAGAACCGTTCCAGCTGCCCGCCCTGCAACGCAACGCGCAGGGCATGGTGCAACTCCATCTGCCGCATCCTGAAGGAGTGCGACCCCGCGTGCTGTTTCTGGAGAACCCCATCCGAATCGCCATCGATGTGCCCGGCTTCTTGCCTGAAGCAGTGGAACAGGTAATAGACGACCCCATGCTGTTCGTGCGCCTGCTACGCGCCGCGCCCACCGAGAACGGCATGGTGCGGCTCGTGCTGGAACTCTCGCGCTCGGTCGGAGCGCAAATCCTGTCGGGCAAGACGGGCGTGACGCTTAACCTGC
>JBKBKS010000015.1:0-28467 GCA_046294565.1 Fimbriimonadales bacterium | reverse complement strand
CGCGCGGAGATTATCCGCGAGGCATATCCCGAACTCTCCCAAGAGATAGTACAGACACTGGCACAGCGTACCAGCCGAATGACGCGCCCCGCGATTTTGCAAGCAGTGGAGCATTACTTGAAGACCGATGAGCTGCCCGATGCGCTGTACGACCCGAATCAGTGCCCTGTGAACCCCTATTCGGGCGCGGTGATTGAGCGACTGTTCCACCCGCTGGAGCTGGCGCGCACGGTGGAGCGGTTCGGCTTTCGGGCGCGGGCGTATGCCTACTTCGGCGGCGCGGGCGGCAACCCCCTCGTGCGCGCCGCGAACGCGTTGCTGATGCGCCTGACCCCGCTCTCACTGCGCTGGGCGCGGAGCTTTCGCGTGATTGCCGTGCGTCAATAACGATGCGTATCGCCCTGTTCACGGTGAGTCTGGAAGTGGGTGGCGCGGAGCGGGTGTTTGTGACCCTCGCGAACGGCTTCGCCGCGCGCGGACACGAAACGCAGGTTGCGCTGGTGAAACCGGAAGGGGCGCTGCGCGAGGAGCTCCGCCCCGCAGTGCGGATTGTCGACTTGCGCACCTATCGCATCGGGCGCACGGTGCTGCCGCTTGCACGCTATTTACGGCGCGAGCGTCCCGACGCTATGCTAAGCACGCTCAGCCAGCCTAATTTGGCGGCGCTGCTGGCGCGGCGGCTTGCGCGGGTGTCCACACGAATCGTGCTGCGCGAGGCGAACACCCCCACGCGCGAGTTCGGCAACGCTGTCAAGCTCAAGGATCGGGTCGTGCCTGCCCTCATCGCGCGGCTTTACCGCGAAGCCGACGCGATTGTCGCCGTCTCGAAAGGCGTGCAGGCGGACCTGATGCGCCTTACGCGATTGCCTCAGGCGCGTATCCCCTGCATTTATAACCCTGTGATTACCCACGAGTTGCTGCAGCGGCGCGAGGAACCTGTGGAACACCCTTGGTTCACTGCGGGTGCGCCGCCCGTTGTGCTGGCAGTGGGGCGACTAACGGCGCAGAAGGATTTCCCGACGCTGCTGCGCGCCTTCGCCGCCGTGCGTCAGCAGATGGACGCGCGCCTGCTCATTCTGGGTGAGGGCGAGCAACGCGCCGAGTTGACGCAGCTCGCCGAGCAGTTGGGCGTCGCGCAGGATGTGCAGCTGCCCGGCTACGAGCCGAACCCGTTCCGATACATGCGCCGCGCGTCCCTGTTTGTGCTGTCCTCGCGCTACGAGGGGTTGCCGAACGCGCTGATTCAGGCGATGGCGTGCGGTTGCCCAGTCGTCGCGACCGACTGCCCCAGCGGACCGCGCGAGATTTTAGCCGACGGTAAGTACGGCGCGCTGGTTCCTGTCGGCGATGGGGGCGCGCTCGCGGACGCCATCATCCAAGGCTTACAGGGCAGGATTCCCCCTGCGCCCCCCGAATGGCTCCAGCAGTTCGAGGAGAGCCACATTATCGGGCAGTACCTGCGTGTGTTGGAGGGTTAGGTGCGCGAGCGTGTGCAACTCCTGTTCGGCGGCGATATCATCTTCGGGAAGGGAGTAAGCCAGATGGCTCAGGCGCGCGGCGTCGGCTATCTGTTCGAGCCAATCGCGCCGCTGTTGCGCCAAGCCGACTGGAGCATGCTGAATATGGAGGGCTGTATCAGCACGCGCGGCGCGCCGCTGGACAAGGAATACACTTTCCGCGCCCCGCCCGAACTTGCACAGCGCCTGCGATTGGCAGGCGTCTCGATGGTCTCGCTGGGCAACAATCACTCGATGGACTACGGCAGGACTGCGCTGATGGACACGGTGGAGCATCTCTGGCGTGCGGGCGTGTGGTGGGCGGGCGCGGGGACGAACCGCGTGGCGGCGGCGTCGCCTGTGTATGTGGATTTTGGGGGCGTGCGCGTGGCGATTGTGTGCTTCACGGCGGTCGTGCCGCGCGGCTTCCCAGCAGGCGCACAGACGCCCGGCGTCGCAATACTGAGCGATGTCCTACCGCGCTTGCCCGAAGCCCGCAAGAACGCCGATGTGCTCATCGCCGTTCCTCACTGGGGCGACGAGGGCAAAACACAGCCCAACGCGAAGCAGAAACGCATCGCCCGCGCCCTCGCCGATGCAGGCGTGCAGCTCATCGTGGGGCATCATCCGCATGTTGTGCAGACCTACGAGCGCGTGGGTGGGGCGCATGTGTTCTACAGCGTGGGCAACTTCATCCACACGCCGCGCTCCACGCTCAGCCGTCGAGGCGCACTGCTCCGCGCGGAAGTCGACGCACGGGGCGTTCGGAAGCTGGAGCTAATCCCCCTCTGGCTGGAAAATGGGCGTCCGCTGCCCCAATCCCCGCCACGCGCCCAAAGGCTCACAGAGACACAGGGCGCGCCAGCGTTCCCCACTATGTAGGAGCGCACGCGACAGAGTAAAATATTATCCACATTCAGGAGGACTGTATGGTTCGGTGTCTCGCAACAGTGTTCTGGAGCGCAATACTTATGCAGTTTGGCTGGATGCAAGCGCTTCAAGCAGGCGCAGCGGTGAATAAAATCACGCCGAGCAAGCCGATGTACTTGGCAGGGCACGCCCCGAACCGTCTTAGCACTGGGGGCGTTCACGACGACCTTTGGGCGCGTGCGCTCGTGATTCAAGTGGGTCAGGAACGGCTTGCGATTGTCATCTGCGACCTGATGGGGTTGCTGCGCGACGATGTGCAGAAAATCCGTCAACGGGTTCGTACTGTGCCGCCCAATCGCGTGATGGTGCTTTGCACGCACGGGCACTCCGCGCCCGATATGATTGGACTGTGGGGACCGACGCCTCTGCAGTCTGGACGCGACGCCGAGTATGTGAACTTCGTCATCGACACGGCAGCGCGCACCGTCGACGACGCCGCGCAAGCGCTGCAGCCCGCAACGATAGGATTCGCCAAAACCAAGATCGAAGGCGTCGCCTACAATCACCGCATCCGAGAAATCTTGGATACGGAAGCAACCGTGATTCAGCTCCGCCGTAAGGCGGATGGAAAGGCGATAGCGACTCTGATGAATTTCGCGTGTCATCCCTTGGTACTGGATAACGACCAAATCACTGCCGACTTTTGTCACTGGTATTATCGTGTCCTTGAGTCGCGTGTTGGTGGTGTGGCGCTGTTTGCGAACGGTGCGCTGGGCGGACCTATCTGGCCGCTGTCAAGCACTGACCCCAACGCGCCGCTGGGGCGCGACTGGGCGCGCGCCGAACGCTACGGAACTGCCCTCGCGCAGGCAGCGCTGGACGCCCTGACTAACGCCACCTTCACCGACGCCGTCCGCCTTGAACACCTTGAGACGAGCTACAGCGTGAGGCTGGAGAACGAGGGGTTCAAGATGGCGCTGGCGGCTGGCGTTATACCATCGGGAGCCTCGCTACGCGGCGACACGCTCACTACAGAATCGCACCTGATACGATTGGGCAACGCTATCTTCTTCACCATTCCCGGAGAAGCGATGGTAAATGTCGGTATACTGCTCAAACAGCTCCTCGCGCCCTATGGCGACCCTGTGTTCCTGCTCGGCTTGGCGAACGACGAACTGGGCTACATCATGAGCGCGGCAGACTACTACTTGGAGATTTATGAGGAGGAACGAGCCACTTCTGTAAGCTCTGAGATTGGCACGGCGATGGTACAATCGCTACGCGAGATGCTCAAGCGACTTGCGCCGCGCGAAACGCCAGCGTCTGAAAAAGAGTAGGCGGTTCCGAAACCATCTGGAGGCGCATTACCGCCGTTGCGCACTGGAGCGACGAGGGCAAAACGCAGCCCACGCGAACACGCATCGACTGCGCCCGCGCCGACGGGGGCATCCAACGCATCGTGGGGCGTCATCCTCTATCGGCTATAATATGCATGTATGCCAGCGATTGTTGTGGAACACCTATCCAAAACCTATCATACCTACAAGCGTCCGCCGGGTTTGTGGAACGCGGTGAAGAGCCTGTTTCGGCGCGAGCGGCACGAGGTCCACGCCGTGCGCGACATCTCGTTCACCATCGAGGAGGGCGAGCTGGTGGGCTTTCTCGGACCGAACGGCGCGGGCAAGACCACCACGCTGAAAATGCTTTCTGGGATTATCTTCCCCACCTCAGGCACGGCGCAGGTGCTGGGCTACACCCCGTGGGAGCGACGCCCCGAAATGCAACGCCAAATTGCGCTCGTGATGGGTCAAAAGATGCAGCTCTGGTGGGATTTGCCGCCCTACGAGTCGTACATCCTGCTCAAAGCTCTCTACGAAGTGCCCGACTCGGAGTTTGAACAGCGCGTGCACGACCTCGCCGAGATGCTGGAAGTCAAACATGTGTTGCATACGCAGGTGCGTCGGCTTTCGCTGGGCGAGCGGATGAAGTGCGAGTTGCTGGCGGCGCTACTGCATCGCCCGCGCGTGCTGTACCTCGATGAGCCGACGATTGGACTCGATGTGGTGTCGCAGAAGCGCATTCGCGAGTTTCTGAAAGAGTATAACCGCCGCGAGCGCACCACGATCCTGCTTACCAGCCACTATATGCGAGATGTGCAGGAGCTGGCGCAGCGCGTGCTGATTATCCATCACGGGCAGCTGATTTTTGACGACACGCTGCGCGCGTTGGTGGAGCGGTACAGCCCCAGCAAGGCGTTGCATCTGAAGTTCGAGCGTCCAGTGCCTGTGGAGGCGTTGAGCCGTTTCGGGCGTGTGGTGCGTGCGGAGGCGCTGGAGGCGGTGTTGGAAGCGCCACGCGAGCAGGTCAGTCGCGTCGCCAGCGAGGCGTTGCAAGCGTTGCCCATCCACGACATCACCATCGAGGAGGTGGATGTGGACGAGATTATTCGGGATATCTTTGCGGGCAAGCGCGAGGCGGCGGCTGCGCCGCTATAGACCCTCCGTGGGCATCAGCGCAGGCGGCGTGCAACCGCTCGACAACTCGATGTGTCGCCCCGACTCCGATGAGTCGTTGAACGCCAGCATCGCGTCCAATACATGGTACGCAAGTTCGCCGTTCAAGCGGTTCGGACGCCCCTGTTGAAGGGCTTGAATCATCTCCGCCAAGCCCAAGCTGCGGTACTGCTCGGCGTAGGGGTGGGTAAGGGGTATTTCGCGCCACTCGCGCTCGCCTGCCTTGCGCAACAGCACGGGACCGCCGAAGCCATTCGGGTCGGGAACGCCGAGCGTGCCTTCAGTACCGTAAATCTCGATACACGGCAACCGATGCGCATGCACATCGAACGACATAATCACCGTCGCAATCGCGCCGTTGACGAACTCCATCGCGCCCGTAATGTGGGTGGGCGTCTCCACTTGGATGACTTTGCCGTACTTGGCTTCGCTGGTGATGGTGCGTGTGGGGTGCGTGATTCGGCTGACGCCTGCCACACGCCGAACCGTTCCCAACAGCGTGACCAACGCCGTGAGGTAATAGGGTCCCATATCCAGCATCGGACCGCCGCCGATTTCGTAGTAGAACTCTGGGTTCGGATGCCACGACTCGTGACCGGGGCACAGCATGAACGCGCCCGCGCCGACGGGTTCGCCAATCGCGCCGTCTTGAATGAGTTTCAGGCAGGTCTGGATGCCTGCGCCCAGCACAGTGTCGGGCGCGCAGCCGATGTAGAGACCCCGCTGCGCAGCGAGCTGCAATACCTCCTGCGCCTCCGCGCGGTTCACACCGAACGGCTTCTCGCAGTAGACATGCTTGCCCGCCAGCAGCGCCGCTTTATTGACGGGCGCGTGCGCTTTGGGAGGCGTCAAGTTCAGCACAATCTCAATCTCAGGGTGGTTCAGCAGCTCCTCCGTACTCAGCACATGGGGAACCCCGAACTGCTGGGCGCGCTCGCGCGCAAGATCTGAGATAACATCCGCGACGGCGAACACCTCAATCTCAGCAAACTGCTGCGCTACTCGTAGGTAGACATTACTAATGCTTCCGCAGCCGACTACGCCGACTCTCATGATGACCGTAGTGTACCCTGTTTACACACTGGGTCGTTGGAATTACTCCGTCGATTGGGTATAATGGCGTTGTGCGCGGCTGGCTATGGATAGTTTCGTTTGCGCTGTTATTCGGGCAGACGCCTGCTATTGGATGGCGCGAGGCGTTTTCCAAGCCGCGCTGTGATGTGGCGGTGTGTAAGTGTCGCGATTGCGCAGGTGGGGCGAACTGTTGCTGCGCCCAAGCGCACACGCCGTTGGAGCAGGCGATTGCACGCAGCCACTGCGACCGCGCCGAGCAGGAGCAACTTGCACTGATGTTCCTGCCACGCGCGACGGTTCCCCCGCCGTTAGCGATTGCCACGCCGCGCTTTGCGTATGTGACTGTTCAACGCACAACGCTTCTACTCCGCTCACTAACGCTTACTCCACGCAGTCCGCCTCCTCGTTCCTCCTTCCGACTGGGCTAATCTGATGTGCGGAGAGACTCTCTGCACTGTTCCAAATCCCCGTAGCACGGACACTCTTGTCCGTGCGCAGAGTGCTTGGACAGGAATGTCCAAGCCACAGACAGTCTGAAGGAGGCATATGCATATGAAGCGCAGCTATGGCTTTACGCTGATTGAGCTATTGGTCGTGATAGCGATCATCGCCATTTTGGCGGCGATTCTGTTCCCTGTGTTTGCACAGGCGCGTGAGAAGGCGCGTCAGACCCAGTGCTTGTCCAACTGCCGACAGATGGGCATCGCCGTACAGATGTATACGCAGGACTACGACGAAGTGCTGCCCACTGTGCGGATGATGGGCACGCCAGGCATCAGCTGGATTGTGCAGGTTCAGCCGTATGTGAAGAACGAGCTGTTGCGCCGCTGTCCGTCGGACGGCAGCCCCGCTTGGAACGACCCGCAGAACCCGCGTCTGACCTCGTACGGCTTCAACGCTTACTTCGACCCGTTCCATCCGCCGCATGGCTCGCCGACTGCCCCACGCCCAGTGGCGCTCGCCGCCATCCAACGCCCTGCGGAGTGCGTGTTCGTGGCGGAACTGGCGGAGCGCAACAGCAAGTATCCGTCGATGCTCATTCTCGCCGACCACTTTATGCCGATGTATTGGGGCAACCCGCCGCGCGTGGTGGATGCCATGATGAACGACCGCCTCTGGGACGCGCAACGCGGCATCCCCACCACGCTGGCAATCACCCGACACAGCGGCGGCGCTAACTATGTGTTCACCGACGGACACGCCAAGTGGCACAAGTTCGAGCAAACTTGGCAACAAACGCCAGGACAACCGCCCACACGCGACTGGTACGACCCTCTGCGCGCCGAGAACTTCTAAACGGCGCCTACTCCCCCTCTCTCCCGCACTGCGGGAGAGAGGGAAAAGCACTCTTGTACCAAACATCCTCTCGGCTCGCCCTTTTTACCAAACTTTAACAAACATCCGTGCCATAATTGCCGCATGCGCAGTCGACAAGTGATTCTGTTGCTCTGGCTTTGTGCGGTACTGAGTCTCAGTGGATGGGCGCAGTCGCATCCGCTGCTCAGTTCGGGTCCGATGCTGGGCTACGCGGAGATGAGCGAGACCGTGATTTGGGTACAGACCACGCGCGACGCCGTGGTTCAGATTCGGTATTGGCAGAAGGGCGACCCCGCGAGCAGTCGCCTCACCGAGCCGATTCACACCCACAAGTCGGGCGACCACATCGCGCTCTTTCGGCTGACGAATCTGCCGTTCGGGACGCGCTTTGAGTATGAGCTTTATCTTGATGGCGAGCGCGTGGCGCGCGACTATCCGCTGGAGTTCCAGACTCAACCCCACTGGCGTTGGCGCACCGACCCGCCGGAATTCTCCTTCGCGTTCGGCTCCTGCGCCTATTTCAACGACCCTGAAGTCGATCGCTCGGAGAAGCCGTGGGGCGGCGAGTACGAGATTTTCCAAGCCATCCACCGCCTGCGCCCCGACCTGATGCTTTGGCTGGGCGATAATGTGTATTATGTGGAACCCGACTGGCTCACCGAGTCGGGCATGCGCAACCGTTGGCGCAAGAGCCGTCAACAGCCTGAACTGCAGCCCCTACTCGCCAGCACGCACCACTACGCCATCTGGGACGACCACGACTTCGGTCCCAACAACTCCGACAGCAGCTTCCGCCTCAAGGATGTCGCGCTGAAGGTACACGCCGACTACTTCCCGCAAATCCGCTATGGCTTGCCCGACGCGCCCGGCTGCTTCTATCGGTTCGAGTGGGGCGATGTGGAGTTCTTCATGCTGGATAACCGCACCTACCGCTCGCCGAACAATCTCGCGCCCTCGCCCGAAAAGCGCATGCTGGGCAAGGCGCAGATGGAGTGGCTCAAGCATTCACTCAAATCGTCCGACGCCGTCTTCAAAATCATCGCCTGCGGCGGACAGATGATTAACCCGATGGTCTACTTCGAGGGCTTCGGGCTGTTCAAAGACGAGCAGCAGGAGCTGTACGATTTCATCAAGCGCGAGCGGATTACAGGCGTGGTGTTCCTTTCGGGCGACCGGCACTTCGGCGAGCTGCTCAAAGTGCAACTGGATGGCTGCTACCCATTCTACGAGCTGACCGCCAGCCCGCTCACGGCAGGACCAGCCAACGGACACCCCGACGAAGCGAACAATACGGCGCGTGTGCCGGGCACTTGGGCGCGCGGGCTGCGCCACTTCGGGCTGATTCGCGTGCAGGGCAAGCGCGGCGAACGCAAACTCATACTCAGCCTATGCGACAAGGACGGCAACCCCCTGTTCGAACACATCATCACCGAGCAGGAGCTGCGCTGGAGCCAGTAGAGGATTGCTCTTAACCCCCATTTAACAAATCATAAAGTATAGTTTGCTTGGAGGCTTATGAAATGAGAGGCTTAACGACTTTTCTGGCGATTACTGGCTTGGCGCTGGCGGCGACAGCGCAAGTGCGCATCACGGAAGCGATGGTGAACCCGCCCGGCTCGCCCGACGCAGGACGCGAGTTCATCGAGATTCAGAGCTGCCGACCGAACTTCTCCCTGCAAGGCTACTGGCTGATTGGCATCGACGGCGACGCGATTTTCAACCCCGGCAACATCCACTGGGCAGTCGACCTGAGCAGCTACAGCACAGGCTCCAACGGCTTGCTGCTGGTGCGCGACGGCGAGAGTACCCTCCTTCCAGAACCTGCTGCGGAGACGACAGTGGCGGCTATCGTGTACGCTTTCACCGAAGCAGGCATGGGCAACGATAGCTACACGGTGGCGTTGGTGCGCGGCTTCACGGGGCAGGTGGGCGACGATATCGACGCGGACGACGACGGCGTTATCGATAACCCCCTGTGGGAAGAAGCAGTGCACGCCTTCGGCTGGACGGATGGTCAAGAGGGGGGGCGTCAGTATGCCGACGCGTTGAACGGCGTGAGTGTCCCTGAAAGCTCGCGCGTGCGCAATGACGGAACGATCTGGGAGCCAGACGGCATCCTCTTCTTCCAGAACGGTTCGTGGATTGCGGCGGACATCGGGCGTGCGACGGGCGCAGGCGACTTCGGACCGTTCCAGACCAGCAACACGAACCGCGTTACTTCAGGTACGCTACCAACCCAGTTCAACCGCGAGGTGACGCCGGGCAACCTGAACCCTGGCGATAAGCCCGCGGTAGAGGGCGATGTGAACTGCGACCGCTGCGTGGACGACGCCGACCTGCTGCAGGTGCTGTTCAACTTCGGCGGGAGCGACGCCGCCTCCGATGTGAACGGCGACGGTATTGTCGACGACGCCGACCTGCTGATTGTGCTGTTCAACTTCGGGAGTGGTTGTTAGCCCTCACTCCCCTTGTCCCCCTCTGCCGCTACTGGGCGAGGGGGGAACGCTTTGCAAACGCACGCTTCCCGCTTTAGGGGTCAGAGTGAGTGCTGTGAACGGTGCTGCGCTGGCGTGAGAAACAGCGCACACAGCCTGTCATATCGAGCCGAAGGCGAGACCTACTTCGGGCATTTCTCGAACACCCTCAGGGGCTTGGAGAGTGTTCGAGAGGGGATGTCAGGTAAACTTCCTGCCGATGACGACGCTACGCCGTGCGCCCGAAGTGTGGCGCGAGATGGGCTTGACCGACGCCGAGTACCAACGCATCATCACGCTGATGGGGCGCGAGCCGACCGATGTGGAACTGGGAATGTTCGCCGTGATGTGGTCGGAGCACTGCGGCTACAAATACTCGCGCCCTGTGCTGAGCCTGTTCAAAAAGTATCGCGAGTCGTTGGAGGGCGCAGGCTTCGAAAACGCGGGCGTCGCGCCGCTGGATGAGAATCTGGGGATTGCGTTCAAGGTGGAGAGCCACAATCATCCCTCGGCAGTAGAACCCCATCAGGGCGCGGCGACGGGGGTGGGGGGCATCATTCGCGACATCTTCACGATGGGCGCACGCCCGATTGCGATTTTAGACTCGCTGCGCTTCGGCTCGTTAGACGAGCCGCGCAACCGCTACCTGTTCGAGCATGTGGTGGAGGGCATCGCCAGCTACGGCAACTGCATCGGCGTGCCGACGGTGGCGGGCGAGGTCTATTTCCACCCGTGCTATTCGGGCAACCCGCTGGTGAACGCGATGGCGGTGGGCGTCGTGCCGCTAAATCGGGTGATGACCGCGCGCGCCGATGTGCCCGGCAGCGCAGTGATGTATGTCGGCGCGAGCACGGGGCGCGACGGCATCCACGGCGCGACCTTCGCCTCCGAAACGCTCGGCGCAGACCAAGAAGAGAAACGCCCCAATGTGCAAATCGGCGACCCGTTTATGGAGAAACTGCTCATCGAAGCCACGCTGGAAGCCATCGAGACGGGCGCGGTGCTGGGCATGCAGGACATGGGCGCGGCTGGGCTGACCTGCACCACCTGCGAGCCGACCGCCAAATCGCGCACAGGCGTCGAGATAGACGCCAGCCTCGTGCCCACGCGCGAGGCTGGGATGACCCCCTACGAGATTATGCTCTCCGAGTCGCAGGAGCGGATGCTCTTATATGTGCAGGCAGGGCGTGAGGAGGAAGTCGCACAGGTGTATCGCAAGTGGGGGCTGAACGCCGTCGTGATTGGGCGCGTAATCGAAGAGCCAATCCTGCGCGTGCGCCACAGGGGCGAGCTGGTCGCCGAAATCCCGCCCGATTACCTGACCAAAGAGTGCCCTGTGTATTACCTGGAGACGGAAGAACCTGCCTACTTGAAAGAGGCGCAACAGTTAGACCTAACGCAAGTGCCTGTCCCCGACGATTGGAACGCAGTGCTGCTGCAACTGCTTCGCTCGCCGTCGATAGCCAGCAAGCGATGGGTGTATGAGCAGTACGATTGGCTGGTGGGCACGCAAACGATTATTCCGCCGGGCGCGGGCGACGCGGCGGCGTTGCGGGTGCGCGGCTCGGAGCGCGGCATCGCGCTGAAAATCGACGGCAACGCGCGGTACTGCTACCTGCATCCCTATCGGGGCGGGCAGATTGCAGTGGCGGAGGCGGCGCGGAATGTCGCCTGCGTCGGCGCGACCCCACGCGCGATTACCGACTGCCTCAACTTCGGCAATCCCCAACGCCCAGAGATTTTCTATCAGTTCGAGCAAGCCGTGCGCGGGATTGCCGATGCCAGCGAGTTTTTCGGCACGCCTGTCGTGTCGGGGAATGTAAGCTTTTACAACGAGAGCGAGCGCGGGGCGGTCTACCCCACGCCGACGATTGGCATGCTGGGCATACTGGAGCGCGCCGAGAACGCGGTCGGCATGGGGTTTCGCAAAGCAGGCGATGTGGTGCTGCTGCTGTGTCCCCCGCCTGCAGCGAGTGTGTATTATGGTCTTGGCGCGAGCGAATACCTCTTTGTAGTGCACGGGCTGGAGCGCGGCGCGCCTGAGCCGTTCGATTTAGAGGCAGAGCGCAACCTACATCGGCTGCTGGTGGAGTTGGCGAATCGGCGGCTGGTGCGCTCGATGCACGACTGGAGCGAGGGCGGGTTCGCGGTCGCGCTGGCGGAGTGTGCGCTGGTGAACGGCGTCGGCGTGCAGGTGGACTTGCCCCCTGAAGCGACGCACTACGCCCCACGCCCCGACGCCGCGCTGTTTGGCGAGCTGCAGACGCGCGTGATTGTCTCGGTTGCGTCGGCGCACGCTGCGGCGGTGGCGCAACAGGCACGGAAATATGGGCTGGCGTGCTACACAATTGGCGAAACGGGCGGCGACAGGGTGTGTATCGCGCTCCAGGGGCAAAGGCTCATCGACCTCTCGCTTGCGGAGAGCCACGCGGCGTATGAAGGCGCGCTTCTGAGGTAGAATTGCGCAGGTGAGACGATGGCGAGAGTGATTCGCGGCGTGTTTGACGGTAAAGTAGCGCGCCCCCTGCCTGGCGAACCCATCCCCGACATCCAGGGCGAGGTGGAAGTGGAGATTGTGCTTGCCAAGCCCTGTGAGACGCCCGACCCTGTTGCTGAACTGTTTCGCATTCGCGCAAACACGCCTCCCTTGCCTTTCCCAACAGCCGAGCTGGTCAGACTGAGCCGAGAGCATGAAGAAGATAGTGATTGACGCCTCGGTGGCGCTCAAGTGGGTTCTCAACGACGAGGAGCATATCGCCGAAGCTTCGCAGACACTGTTGGACTGGCGCACCCGTCGTCTGGAGTTAGCTGCACCTGATCTACTCTACTATGAATACTGTAACGCGCTTTGGGTCGCGGTGCGCCAATCACGCTTGAGCCAACAAGACGCCTACGCCGCCATAGAGTTCTTCGGGCAAATCGGAATCGCGTACCATAGCGCTCGTGAGTTCTGGAAAAAATCTCTTGGCTTCGCTTTCGGGTATCAGCGCACTTTTTACGACTGCGTCTATGTTGCCTTAGCGGAGCAGATGGGGGTGTGGTTTTTCACGGGTGATCGGCGTCTGTATAACGCGCTCAGCCCCCACCTGCCCTTCGTGCGCTGGATTGGCGACTACGACTGGAACGCGCTCCCCGAAGCCCCGCAAAACACGGGGTAGAATTGCACTGGTGCGACGATGGCGAGAGTGATTCGCGGCGTGTTTGACGGCAAGCCATCTACCCAACAACTCGAAAAAAATGAGCGACGCTGTCGAAAGGAGGATCAAAGCCCAGCGCCGCTGACATCTATTCAATTCGCCCTGTCGGAACGCCTTCGCAAGGAGTTTCACCCTATATAGATTCAAATTCCGCAAAAAAGCGGGCAGCAATTGCGCCGAAATTGGGACAATTGGCAGCAGAAGCGCAGCGGGGAGACCTCTCACCCCTGCGTAGTGTGCGCCCTGAAGCGAACTGAGCCGTCAAAGCACCCGCAGGAGTCGTTGGGAGGGCGGTTGCGGCGCGTCGTCGTCGGGGCGATGCACAATCTGATAGAGGCTGTCGCGCTCCACAGGCACGCGCCCTGCCTCGCGAATGAGCCGAATCAACTCCGCGCGTGTCAATACTTGCTGCCGCACGCCTGGCGCGTCGTCTTGGTACACAATCTCGTACTCATGCACCGTGCCGTCCACATCGTCCGCGCCGTACCACAGCGCAATCTGCGTGATTGCAGGCGTGTTCATAATCCAGAACGACTTGATGTGGGGGAAGTTGTCCAACATCAGGCGTGCGACGGCGATATTGCGCAGGTCGTCGTCGCCGCTGGGGTGCGGCAGGTGCGCCAGCTGTGTCCCCTCAGGGTGGAACGAGAGCGGCGTCATCGCCAAGAAGTGCCCCGTCTCGTCTTGCAGCTCGCGCAGTTGGATAAAGTGATCCACGCGCTCTTCAAGGGTCTCGCCCATGCCGTACAGCAGTGTGGCGTACTGTTTTAGTCCTGCCGCGGCGATTTCGCGGGCAATCGCCTTCCAGCGTGCGCCGTTAATCTTCTTGGGGAACAGCTCGGCGTGGATGCGGTCGCTCAGCACCTCGATGCCGCCGCCAGGCACGCTGCCCAGCCCTGCCTGCTTCATCTCGTGCAACACTTCCGCCAGCGGCTTCTTTGCAACGCGGGCTATCTCTTCCCACTCAACTGCTGTGAACGCCTTGATATGCGCCTCAGGACGCTCCGCCTTCACCGTGCGCACGAGGTCTAAGTAATACTGATAGGGCAAGCGCGGATTCACGCCTCCCACGATATGCACTTCGGTAATCGGGATGTGCCGATAGGCGTGGAGCCGCTCGCGCACCTCGTCCATCGTGAGCGTGTAGGGCTTCGGTCCGCCTTTTTGCGCATAAAACGAACAGAATTTGCAGCCCTTGTTGCAGATATTGGTGTAGTTGATGTGTTGGTTGCGGATGTAGTAGGCGTAGTCGCCGTTGAGCCGCTCGCGCACGAGGTTCGCCAGATAGCCCACGCCCGATAGGTTCGGCGTGGTGTAGAGCGTCATGCCGTCGTCGAACGACAGCCGCTCGCCCTGCATGACTTTCTCGTAGAGGGGCAACAGTTCGCGCCCCAGAACTGCCTCAAGAACATTCATACTTATAATCCTCCAAGCGCGTTAGAGATACCTCGCTGCGCTCGGAAGGACGCCTGACGCTCTCAGCGTCGCACGCCGAGCGGAGCGAAGAATCTCAGCACGACTCGATTATACCTGAACAGGGGCGACTGTCTCCTGCGGGCGCGTAGCGAGCACGGTCGCACAGAACACTACCAACATAATCCACAGGATGTCGGTGATGAGCAAGTGGAGGAGTTGCATCCAGATAGGGGCTTTGAGCCACACATTCAGCAGTCCCAGTCCGAGCTGCGCCACATAGAGTAGGTTGAACCCGACGCCCAACTTGAACGCGGTCGGCGAGGGGCGATCCAGCATCAGGCGCGTGAGGACGACCAGCATGTAGAAAGCGATGCCGACCGCCAGTGTGGGATGGTACACGCGCAGCGCCAGCAGCGTCTCGCCCGCGATGGGGTTCGTGTGGATGACATTCAGGTGGAGCAGCGTGTCGCCCAGCGCGGTAATCGCGCCGCTCATGCCAATCAGCGTCATCAGCAGCAGCGCGCCCAGCGTCGCGACGCCTGTCCAGCCCTGCCCGCGCAGGGGGAACCGCGCCCCGCCCGACGCCCACCATGCCGTAAGCACAATCCACATCAGCAAGATAAAGGTGTTGAGCAGGTGCGCCGCCATCCATACGGCGCGCGCATACGAGACATCGGTTGCCACACGCTCAAACAGCACCAATCCCGCGCCAATCAACGCCTCCAGAATCATAAAAATTAGGCTCATCAGCGCGCCCAGCCGTACGATATGCTTGCGCGGATACGCCCGAAACGCCCAGATGAACATCCCCAACACCATCAGGAACGCCAACCCGCTGGTGACGCGATGCCCGAACTCCACGAAAGTATCCAGCGAGCCAGAGAGGGGCACGACCTGCCCGTTGCAGGTGGGCCAGTGGCTGCCGCACCCCGCGCCGAAGCCCGTCGCCCGCACAAATGCGCCCCCAAGAATCACCAACACATTGAACGCTAACACCAGCCAGGCGTACTTCGCAAAGCGTGTCATGGCATGCCAAGTATACCCCAACGCGCGATAGGGTTGGCTCAAACAGGGTACAATTCCGACGCCATGCCGCGCCCGACGCTGGTAATTATCGACGGACACAGTTTGCTCTATCGGGGCTTTTACGCCACGCGCCCGCTGACCACCTCCGACGGACGCCCCACCAACGCTGTCTACGCCTTCACGAACATGCTGCTCTCGATGCTGGAACAGTTCCAGCCCGATGCAATCGTGGCGGCGTTCGACGCGCCTGCGCCCACCTTTCGGCACGAGGCGTTCACAGAATACAAGGCGCACCGCCGCGAGACGCCCGACGAGTTCCGCCCCCAAGTGGAGATGACCCGACGCCTGCTCGAAGCGATGGGCGCGCCCACCCTCAGCGAGGAGGGCTTCGAGGCGGACGATCTGGTCGGCGCGCTCGCCCGCTACGCCGTCCAGCACGGCTACGAAGTGCTAATCTTCACGGGCGACCGCGACCAACTCCAACTCATCAACGAGCATGTGCGCGTGTTCGCCCCCATCCGCGGCGTGTCGGAACTGCAGGTGTTCGACGCTGACGCCGTGCGCCAAAAGTACGGGCTGAACCCCGCGCAGATTGTGGACTTCAAAGCGCTCTGCGGCGACCCGTCCGACAACATTCCCGGCGTGCCTGGCGTGGGGGAGAAGACCGCCGTGAAACTGTTGCAGCAGTTCGGCAGCGTGGAGAACCTGCTGGCCCACTTAGACCAAGTGGAGCCTGAGAAGTTGCGCGAGGCAATCCGAGCGCATACCGACCAAATCCGCCAGAGCCGAATGTTGGCAACGATTCTGGACAACGCGCCGTTGCCCCTCACAGAAATCCCCCGCCTGGAACTGACCCCCGAGCGCGCGCAGGCGTTGCATCGCGTGTTGGAAGAGTATGAGTTCCGCTCGATTCTGAAGCGGCTGCCCGCGCTCATCGGTCGCTACCGCTCTGAGCCGACGCTGACGCCCGTGCAGTCGGTCTACGAGACGCTGACGCCAGAGGTGTTGCGCCATCCCGACGAGGCGACGCTCGCGCGGCTGCTGGAAGGCGACGCGCCTGTCGGTGTGCGCATCGTGGGTTCGTTGCACCGTCTGCGCGACGCGACGATAGAGGGCGTCGCGCTTGCCGTCGCGCCTGACCGCGCCGCATGGCTGGATGTGCAGGGCAGCCTGTTTCTCCCTGAGCCGCTCGCGCGCCTGCTCAGCGACCCCCAGCGCGTCCGAATCGCGTGGGATATCAAAACCGAGTGGCTGCTGCTGCGCGGCGCAGGCGTCGAGGCGACGCCGGCGTCGTTCGACGCGCTACTGGCTGCGTACCTGTGGCAGCCGAGCCGCGCGACCTACGCGCTGGAATGGCTCAGTGAAGACCTGCTCAGCATGCGCCTGCCCGACGAAACCCACCTGCGTCCCGCCGCTGAAGCGTGCGCCCTAACCCTGATGCATCCCCGCCTGCGCGACATCCTGCAACGCGAGCAGACCCTCAATGTGCTGGAGCAGCTCGAAATCCCGCTCGCGCCCATCTTAGCCGAGATGGAGTGGCACGGCGTGCGACTCGACGCGCCCTACCTGCAAGAACTCTCAACGCGGCTGGCAGCAGACATCGACGCCGTCGCGCACGACATCTATACCCTCGCTGGCGAGACCTTCAACATCGCCTCACCCAAGCAGCTCGGCGTAATCCTGTTCGAGAAACTCGGACTACCTGTCGTCAAGAAGACTAAGACGGGCTACTCCACCGACGCGGAGGTGCTGCAGACGCTCGCCGCCGAACACCCGATTGCCGCGCTGATTGTCAAGCATCGTGAACTGAGCAAGCTACGCTCCACCTACGCCGAGGCGCTGCCCAAGCTCATTAACCCGCTTACGGGGCGCATCCACACTAAGCTCAACCAGACCGTGACGGCGACAGGCAGGCTCTCCAGCAGCGAGCCGAACCTGCAGAATATCCCCATCCGCACCGAAATCGGGCGCGAAATCCGACGCGCTTTCGTCGCCGCCCCAAACTACACACTGCTCTCGCTGGACTACTCGCAAATCGAGCTGCGTATCTTGGCGCACATGTCGGGCGACCCGATGCTGATGCAGGCGTTCGAGCGCGGCGAGGACATTCACACGGCGACCGCCTCCATTCTGTTTGGCTTGCCTCCCGAACAGGTGGACAAGGAGTTGCGCCGACGCGCCAAGACGGTGAACTACGCCGTGCTGTATGGCATGAGCGACTATGGGCTGTCGCAGGAGCTGGGCATCGGCGTCGGCGAAGCGAAAACCATCATCGAGCAGTATTTCCAGCGGTTCCCGCAGATTAGGGCGTTCACGCAATCGATTCTGGACGAGGCGCGCGCGACTGGCTATGTGCGCACGCTGCTGGGACGCAAGCGTTATATCCCCGAACTGCAGAGCGCGAACCGCAACGAACGGCTCGCCGCCGAGCGCGCCGCGATTAATATGCCGTTTCAAGGCACTGCCGCCGACATCATGAAGCTGGCGATGTTGCGCGTGCATCAGCGGCTGCCCTTAATCGAGCCGCGCACGCGCATGCTGCTCCAAGTGCATGACGAGCTGCTGTTGGAGACGCCCGACGCGCCCGACGCGCTGGACGCCATCACACACGCCATCCGCGCCGAGATGGAGCAAGCGTACCCCCTGCGCGTGCCCCTCACTGTAGAGGCAAAAGTGGGACCGAATTGGCGCGATATGATGCCTACCTGAGCCTTGTTGTTCACGCGTGCGCGACGCCGTTCCCGGCGTCGTATCGTTCCTGCTGCCACCCCCAACAGGTACAATTAACTCCGCTATGAGCGCCTTCGTTCCGCTGACGGCAGTGCAGTTGCCGATGAGTAAGCCGCGCCGACGCACGCGCGAAGTCAAGGTCGGCGACATCGGCATCGGCGGCAACAACCCTATCCGCGTCCAATCTATGATTACCGCCGAGACTATGAACACTCAAGCGGCGGTCGAGCAGATTATCCAACTGTACGAAGCGGGCTGCGAAATCGTGCGCGTCACTGCGCCCAACCTACGCGAAGCGCAGAACTTGGGCGAAATCCGTAAAGCGCTCCAACGGCGCGGCTACGGGCGAATCCCACTCGTCGCCGATGTCCACCACCAAGGCATGGACATCGCCCTCGAATGCACCAAGCATGTCGACAAGGTGCGCATCAACCCCGGGCTGTTCGTGTTCCGCAAGCCCGACCCCAATCGGCTGGACTATAGCCCCGAAGAAATCCAGCAAGAGCTGGAGGCAATCGAGCAGGCGTTCCTGCCTGTCATCCAAGCCTGCAAGGAGCGCGGGCTGGCGATGCGCATCGGCGTCAATCACGGCAGCCTCTCGGAACGCATCAAAGTCATGTACGGCGATTCGCCTGTGGGCATGGTGGAATCCGCGATGGAGTATCTCAAAATCTGCGAGGCGCACGGGTTCAGAAACTTGGTCATCTCCCTCAAAGCGAGCCGCGTGCCCATCATGCTCTCGGCGTATCGGCTGATGGTCAAGCGGATGGACGAGGAGGGGATGGACTATCCGCTGCACTTGGGCGTGACGGAGGCAGGCGACGGCATGTACGCCCGTATCAAGAGCGCCATCGGCATCGGGACCCTGCTGGCGGAGGGCATCGGCGACACCATCCGCGTCTCGCTCGCCGAAGACCCCGTGCTGGAAATCGATGTGTGCTACGATATCTTGCAAGCGCTCGGCTTGCGCAAGACTAAAGTGGAGTATATCGCGTGCCCCTCTTGTGGACGCACGAAGTTCGACCTGCCCACCGTGCTGAGCCAAGTGCGCGACGCCACGAAGCACCTCGTGGGGCTGGACATCGCTGTGATGGGCTGTATCGTTAACGGACCCGGCGAGATGGCAGACGCCGACTACGGCTATGTGGGGCGCGGCGGCGGCAAAATCGCGCTCTACCGACACGGGCAGCTCGTCAAAAACGATATCCCTGCCGAGCGCGGCGTGGAGGAGCTGATTGCCCTGCTCAAAGCCGACGGCGTGTGGCGCGACCCCGAATAAGGTACAATCTACCATTATGCGCAAGTTCCTGCTGAGCCTCGCGTTGATGACGCTGGGCGTGAGCCTGATTGCCGAACCCGCGCTGCCGCGCACCAACGTGCGCGACCTCAACCAGCGCATCGCGCGACACAAGGGGAAAGTGGTTGTCGTTAACTTCTGGGCGACTTGGTGCCCTCCATGCATGGAAGAACTACCCGACCTCGCACGGTTCTACCGCGACTACCGCGCACGCGGCGTGGAGTTCATCGGCGTCTCGTTCGACGATGTGGAGACCGCCGACCAGACCGTGCCGCCCGTGCTGCGTCAGCACGGAGTCGCCTACCCAGTGCTGGTGGTGAACCAGAACTTCGATAAGTTCGCCGACGCTTTCGACAAGCGTTGGCGCGGCGAAGTGCCCCGCTTCTACCTGTACAACAAACAGGGCAAGCGCGTCAAGGCATGGTCTGGCAAGACCTCCTACGAGGCGCTGGGGTCCGAAGTGAAGAAACTACTGCAGCAGAAGTGAGCCTCTCACGACTGCCCTTCCACAAGATGGAGGGGGTTGGCAACGATTTTGTGCTGATGGAGGCGGCGGACGCGCACGGGCGCAATCTCAGCGAACTGGCTCAGCGTCTCTGCCGCCGCCCGTTCGGCATCGGCGCGGACGGGCTATTGGTGCTCGAGCGCGGCGCATCTGCCCCTGTGTGCATGCGGATGTTCAATCCCGACGGCACGGAAGATTTTTGCGGCAACGGCTTGCGCTGCGCCGCCCGCTACGCCTACGAACAAGGCTATGTAGATAGCCCCTCGTTCACCATCGAGACGCTGGGGGGGCGCATCGTGCCTGTGCAAATCCACCTAAGCGACGGCGCAGTCGCGCAAATTACCACCCTCCTGCCGCCCCCTCGCTTCCACCCCCGCGAGATACCCGCCCACGCCGACGGCGAACTCATCGAAGACTACCCCATCGCCATCGCAGGGCAGACCCTACGCATCGCCTGCGTGAACACGGGAACCACCCACACCGTCATCTTCTCCGATGCCCTGCCCGACGATACTCGGTTTCTGGAGATTAGCCCCCGCTTGGAGACGCACCCGATGTTCCCCGAGCGCACCAGCGTATTGTGGGCAGTGATTACTTCGCGTCGGGAGGCGCGTGTGCGGATATGGGAGCGCGGCGTGGGCGAAACGCTCGGGTGTGGCAGCGGCGCAGCCGCCGTAGGCGTCCTCGCTTGCCGCGCTGGATGGACAGAACCGCTCGTCACTGTCGTTTCCAAAGGCGGCGCGCTTCAAGTGGAGTACCGCAACAACGGTATCGCCCTCACTGGCTCCGCCAACACACGATTTGTGGGCGAGTATTGGCTTTGAGCCATCCAACTCACATCTCGCGCTGGTTGAAAATCAACATACTCGCCACCAGCAACAACGCCATATACACCATAGCATAGGCGACGGTCTGCACCAAGTAGGCGACCTCGTCGGTGAGCACCTGCTCAGGGTTGATGATGGGGTTCTGCACATTGAAGTTCGCGAAGTTCGGCAGGATGACCGTGAGCAGTTGCACAGGGATGCGAGTGATGGGGGTCACATCCGGGTTGCGCTGGATGGTCTCCAAGAAGCTGCTCAGCAGGTTGCCCATCAGGAACACGCCGCCCGACAAGAAATAGTTCACCAGCGGCGAGACGAAGGTGGAGAAAAACAGCACCACCGCCGCCAGCAGCGAACTCTGGAAGAAGAACATTATCAAGCCCTTCACAATCTGCGGATCGAACGAGCCGAGCGCTAAGCGCGAGGCAATCAGGAACACGATGCCCATCATTAGATACATAAACGCGAGCGTGCCGACCGCGCCGAAGAACTTGCCCAGCACAAACTGATACCGCTGTACAGGCTTGGACAAGATGGTGTAGATTGTGCGCCGCTCGATCTCAGTAGGGATCATGCCCGTACACATGATAATCGCGATGAAGGTACCAGCGAGCTGAATCACGCCGAAGCCGAAGCTGATGATGAGCGTGCGTGCGCCGCGCCCCGCCGCGAACGGCTCAAACGCGGGGCTAATCAGGATTATCAGCAGCGCCACCAGCAAGATGACCATCAAGATGCGCTTGCGCACCGCCTCGCCGAAGGTGGCGCCTGCAATTGCGAAAGTCGCGTTCATGCGTTCTTGCCTCCTTGAATCGTCTCCACGAACAGGTCTTCCAGCGTGCGTCGGTAGGGCTTGACGCTGATGATATGCCCGCCTGCCGAGCGCACGATGTCAATCACGCGGTCCAAAGTGCCGTTGTCGGGCTGTTCGACAATCAGGCGTCCATCGTGCAGGCTGACCTTGCCGCCGAGCTGCTTGATAGGCTCCACCGCGTTATCGGGCACTTTATCCGCGATGAGCTCCACATGCCCGCCCGCGAGCAGCTCCTCGATGCGTCCGAGCTGAACCATCACACCGCGATTCAGAATCGCCACCCGGTCACACACGCGCTCCACATCCGAAAGCTGGTGGGAGCTGATAAACAGCGTCTTCCCCTGGTTGCGCAGGTCTAAAATCATATCGCGAATATCGATGTGCGCGATGGGGTCTAAGCCTGCGGTCGGCTCGTCGAGGATGAGCAGCTCGGGGTCGTTGATGAGACACTGCGCCAGTCCGATGCGCTGCTGCATCCCTTTGGAGTAGGTGCGCAAGGGCTGGTCTGCAGCGCGGGAGAGACCCACGCGATCCAACAGCTCATTCACGCGCTTACTGCGCTGCGGCTCAGTGATGCCGAACAACCTTGCATAGAAGGTCAGGATCTCGCGCCCTGTCATGTAATCATAAAAGTAGGGGTTTTCGGGGAGGTAGCTGATTTTGTGGTGGTTCTTGGGGTCGCCCGCAGGTTTGCCCAGCACATACGCCTCGCCGTCGGTGGGATAGATGATGCCGAGCAGAACCTTGATTGTGGTCGTCTTCCCCGCGCCGTTGGGGCCGAGGAAACCGAAAATCTCGCCCCGATGCACCTCTAAGTTCAGGTTCTTCACCGCGTCCACGGGCTGCTTGCTCCACAGCCCCGAGTAGCGTTTGGTTAGGTTAACCGTCTTGATAGCCAAATCGCTCATTATCGCCTCCTATAACGACGATTACGATGGGGATTATACCCTACAGGCGTTTGGGAGCATATCTGCGATAGCCCCTTGCAAGTGCGCGTTCAGTGTGGTATAGAGCGTTTGGATGAGCGAGTCGGCGTCTACTGCGGGCGGCTGGGGGTGTGGATGCCCGAACAGCTGCTCCACAGGCACATCGGGCGGGCGCAGCGGTATGGACGCCTGCATCAGCACACACACGCCGCGCACCAGGAGCGCGCACCCCATCAGCTTGACGCCCGTCTCGGCGTGGACGATATCGGCGACGGCGGGCGTCGCGAAGCAGTCGCCGCCGTCGTCTGAGCTGCGCGGGTCGGGCGCGGCGGCGCTGCCTTGAAGCGCAGGCACGCCCAGCGTCTCAAACGCTTCTATAAGCGCGGGCGCGAGCTGTAGATACACTTGACGGGGATAGAGGCGCGTGGGCGCAGGTTGCCACACGAGCGCGAGCGTCAAATCGTGCCCATGCAACACCGCCTTGCCCCCCGTCGGACGGCGGAACATCGGAATCCCAAGCCGCTCACAGCCTGCCGCCAAGCGTGTGGGCAGCTCCTGGTTCACCCCATAGGTAAGCGCAGGCGACGCCCACTGATACACGCGCAGGGTGGGCGGGCATTCGCCCCGCTCTAACGAATCGAGCAGGGCGACATCACGCGCCATATTCACTTCAGGGGGGCAGAACCCGTCGTTCAGCAGGCGCAGGCAGGCACTTCCTGAGGATAGATGACCGCGCCCTGCCATCGTAGCACCAGATTCTTCGCCGCGCTCGCCTCGTCTAACCGTCGCACGGGCGTATTGTACGGCGCATCCTGCAGCAGCTCGGGCTGCTCTATCGCCTCGCGGGCAATCTCCAGAAGCGCGTTCGCGAACATATCGAGCGTCTGCTTGCTCTCCGACTCGGTCGGTTCAATCATCAAGCATTCGGGCACAATCAGCGGGAAATACATAGTGGGCGGATGGAAGCCGTAGTCCAGCAGTCGCTTGGCGATATCGAACGCGCGCACGCCGTACTGTTGCTTGAGGTGTTTGGCGGTCACCACGCACTCGTGCATGCAGAGGCGGTTGACGGCAGGCGGGAAAGCGTGGCGGATTCGCGCCAGTAGGTAGTTCGCGTTCAGCACGGCGAACTCGCCAATAGTGCGCAGGTTCTCGCCCCCGTATGCCCGAATGTAGGCATAGGCGCGCACCAAGTTCAAAAAGTTGCCGTAGAAGGCGTGTACGCGCCCGATGGAGTGGGGGTAGTCGTCGGCGAGAGCGTAGCGTCCGTCGTCGGCGCGCACGATGCGTGGAGTGGGCAGGAAAGGGACGAGCCGTTCAGAGACGCCCACCGCGCCTGCGCCCGGTCCGCCGCCGCCGTGCGGGGTGGAGAAGGTCTTGTGCAGGTTCAGATGCATGCAGTCGAACCCGATATCGGCGGGTCGGGCGACGCCCACCAGCGCGTTCATGTTCGCGCCGTCGCAGAAGACCAGCGCGCCAATCGCGTGCAGCCGTTCACACGCCTCACGCGCGTTGCGGTCGAACAGTCCGAGCGTGCTGGGGTTGGTGAGCATCATGGCGGCGATGGCGTCGCCGTGCTGGTCGATAGCGCGTTGGAGGGTGTCTAAATCGGTGTCGCCCTCGGCGTCGGTGGGTATCGACAGCACCGCGAAGCCGCACAGCGCCGCCGAGGCGGGGTTCGTGCCGTGCGCGGAATCGGGCACAAGCACGATTTTGCGTTTTTCACCTTCGCCGCGCGTCTCGTGGTACTTCTTGATAAGCATCAGGCTGAGCAGCTCGCCGTGCGCGCCAGCCACATTCTGCAAAGTAACGGCTGCGAAGCCCGTGATGGCTTTCAGGTCTTCCTGCAGTTCGTACATCAGCTGGAGCGCGCCCTGCGAGAGTTGTTCGGGCTGCAGGGGGTGCGCGTGCGTGAAGCCGGACAGCGCGGCGACCTTCTCGTTGATGCGCGGGTTATACTTCATCGTGCAGGAGCCGAGCGGGTAGAACCCCACATCGATGCCGTAGTTGCGCTGGGAGAGGCGCGTGTAGTGGCGCAGCGCGTCCAGCTCGCTTACTTCGGGCAGCGCGGGCGGTTCAGCGCGTAGATGGTGCGCACCGAGCAGCTCCGCAAGCGGCTGGGTGGGCACATCACACGCGGGGGGACGCACGCCGCGACGCGCTGGAACACTGCGCTCAAAAATCAGCGGAAAATCGACTTGACGACCCATAGCGATTCCAGTATACCCAACGCGCCTGCTACGCCTCTTCCAGCGGGCAGTTGAGCAACGGGAAGGTGCGCATGCCCTTGCCGCCTGGGAACATCACAGTGACATTCACCCCTGCGGTCTTGACCACGATGCCCACGCCGAGCTCGGGATGGCGCACGCGCTGACCGGGCAGGAACGGCGCGTGCGCGCTTGGCGGCGGCGCGCCCATCAAAGGTCGTTTGAGACCTCTAAGCTCAGGTTGGCGAGGGTGGAACTCAGGCGTACGGGGCGCGCGTGCGCCGTAGAGGAGCTGATAAAGCGTGGGCGCAGGCTCATCGCCTAACGCGCGTAGGAACGACGACGGGATTGCACTGCGTCGCCCGTCGTAGGAGCCGCGCGAGAGCGCGTAGGTCAGGTGCAGCTCGTCTTGGGCGCGGGTCATCCCGACATAGCACAGGCGTCGCTCCTCCTCGATTTCGCGCGGCGTCTCGCTCAGCGCGTGCGGCAATAGCCCCTGCTCCAGCCCTACCAGAAACACGACGGGGAACTCCAGCCCTTTCGCCGCGTGCAGGGTCATCAGCACCACTTGGTCGTCGCGCTCGTTGAAAGTATCCAAGTCGGAGACCAGCGACACATACTGCAGGAAGCGCATCAGCGGGCTGAGTTCGGGCGCGTCGGCGTCGTCGGCGCGCTCCGCCTCCCGCTCTTCGAACCGTTGCGCCATGTTGACCAGCTCGCGCACATTCCCCGCGCGGTCTATCGATTCCATATCGCCTTTCTGTTCGAGCCAGCTCAGATACCCTGTCTGCTTGAGTGTTTCGCGGATGGCGTCGCTGAGCGAGTGGTTCTCGGCGTATTCGCGCAGCTGCTCGATCATGCCGACGAATTGGATTAGGGCGCGTTGGAGGGCGCTGGGCATCGTCTGCAGCAGCAGGGGGTCGCATAGGGCGCGATAGATGCTGATGCCGCACTCGGCGGCGTGGGTCTGCACCTGCTTCACGGCGGCTTGCCCGATTTTGCGCGGCGGGGTATTGATCACGCGCATCAGGCTGATCGAGTCGTCGGGGTTCGCCAGCAGGCGCAGGTACGCCAGCACATCTTTGATTTCGCGTCGGTCGTAGAAACGCAACGCGCCCACTAATCGGTGCGGGATGCGCTCGCGCATGAAGCGTTCCTCGAACGCGCGGGACTGGGCGTTGGTGCGGTACAGCACTGCGAAGTCGCCGAACCGACGCTTGCCCAAGCGCTGCTGCTGGATGATGTAGTCGGCGATGGCGCGGGCTTCCTCCTCCTCGTCGCGGGCGGGCGTGATGGTGATGGGCGCGCCGTGCGTGCGCTCCGTCCAGAGCTTTTTGGGCGCGCGCATCTTGTTCTCGCGGACCACTTTGAACGCCGCGTCCAGAATCACCTGCGTGGAGCGGTAGTTGCGCTCCAACTTGATGACTTTCGCGTCGGGGAAATCTTGCTCAAAGCGCAGGATAAGCTCCACTTCTGCCCCGCGAAAGCTGTAAATCGCTTGGTCGTCGTCGCCCACCACGCACAGGTTGCGATACTTCTCCGCGAGCAGGCGCGTGAGTATGTATTGCGCGTAGTTCACATCTTGATACTCGTCCACCAAGATATAGCGGAACTGGTCTTGGTAGCGTTCGCGGGCGTGGGGTTTGGTCTCCAGGAGCTCGATGACTTTGTTGATGAGATCGTCGAAGTCGAGCGCGTTTGCGGTGCGCAGGTAGGTCTCGTAGCGTGGGTAGACGCTGGCGACGATGCGCTCAAAGTAGTCGCTGGCGCGCGCGCGATACTCGTCGGGGGTGAGTAGTTTCTCTTTGGCGCGACTAATCGCGTTGCGCAGGGCGCGCGCGTTCATCTGTTTTTCGTCGATGTTCATCTCGATGAGGATTCGGCGCACCACATCGAGTTGGTCGCCGTCGTCATAGACGGTGAAGTTGGGCGGGATATCGAGGGCGCGTCCGCTCTCGCGCAGGATACGGGCGCCGATGGCGTGGAATGTGCCCACCCACAGCCCGCGCGCTTCGTCGCCTTGGAGCAGGCGGCTCAGTCGCTCTTTGAGCTCATCGGCGGCTTTATTGGTGAAAGTCACGGCTAAAATGTGGCGCGGCGACACTCCATGCTCGCGGATCAGGTGCGCGATACGATAGGTAATCACGCGCGTCTTGCCCGAACCTGCGCCTGCGAACACCAGCAGCGGACCGTCCTTGTGCAGCACGGCTTCGAGCTGTTCCAGATTCAGCGTGCTGAGATCCATCGTGCAAGAGTCTACCCGACGCCTTCCGTTCGGGGGCGCGGCTCAGCCTGAAGTGATGAGCCGTGCTATCCGCTCGCCAATCACTTCCAGCAGCGCCTCGTCCGATTCGTCGAACGCGCCCACTGCCGTGCCGTCGACATCGATTTGACCCAAGATTTTGCCGTTGTGTGGGTGGCGTATCAGCACCACGATTTCGGAGCGCGTTTCGAGGTTGCAGGCGAGGTAGTTGTCTAATTGGCGCACATCGTCCACAATCTGGTTCATGTTCTCGGCGACGGCGGTTCCGCACACGCCGCGCCCGACAGGGATGCGCACATGCTCGGTGGGCGGTCCCACATAGGGGCCCAGCGCCAGTTCGTTGCCTTGGAGCCAATAGACGCCCACCCAGTGGAAGTGGGGCAGTCGGTCGTGCAGGTGCTGCATGAGGCGTTGGAGGCGTTCCTGCACGGGCGCGTCGCTTGCCTGCAGGATTGCCTCCGCCTCTATAATCACATCGGTCGCCAAAGCGTCGTCAATCATGCTTCGATGCACCTCCTACTGCTTTGATGGCGGCGCGTCTGGCTTGGGCGTCCACTGCTCCAGCACCGTCGCCTTCTCGATGGCGTCGCCGACGCGCACTTGGTCGATAATTTCGATGCCTTCCACCACGCGCCCGAAGATGACATAGTTGCCGTCGAGTTGGGGCAGGTCTTCCAAGCAGATGTAGAACTGGCTGCTGGCGCTGTCGGGGTCCATCGCGCGCGCCATGCCCATCGCGCCGCGCTTATGTTTGAGGTTGTTCGGTTCGAACTTGATGGTTTTGCCGGAGCCGCCCGTGCCCAGTTGGGGGTGTCCCATCGGCAGGGTCTTGGATTGGGGGTCGCCTGCCTGAATCACGAACTTCGGCACGACGCGGTGGAAGCGGATGCCGTCGTAGAACTTCTCTTTGACCAAGCGCAGGAAGTTCTCGCTGGTTTTGGGGGCTTCCTTGAGGTCTAACTCGATGACTAACGCGCCTTTGTCTTTGATAATCATGCGCACATAGGCGACTTGGGCTTGCTGGGGTTCGGTGGGCGTCATGGTTGGCTCCTGAGTTGGGTTTGTTGGGGGGGGTTGAGGCGTTGGGTTGCTTTGGGTGGTCTCGATGGATTGGGATTGGCACGCGCTCAGGGCAAGCGCGAGCGTCGGCAGTACCCATCGTATGTTGGCTCTCAGGTTCATCATCCGTTCCTCCTGAGGGTATTGTACCTAATGTGTCAGCCCAGCCATGCGAGTTGCGCTGCGACCTGCTCCACCTCGTCGCGCGAGAGGGCGGGTTGGCTCTCGTCGAGGGCGGGGGGCGTTTCGGGGGATACGGCAAGCATGCGGATGATGGTGTCGGTGAGGTAGTAGATGTCGTGGTTGGAGAGTTGGCTGAACGCGCGTCGGAGCATCGGCAGCAGTTGAATGAACTGATCGTCGGGCAGGCTCATCACGAACTCGTGCATTGTTTGCACGAACGGTCGCGAGCGCGCGGCGGCGGCGCCCTGCGCCTGTAGCAATCCTTCCAGGAAGCCC
>JBKBKS010000014.1:0-29896 GCA_046294565.1 Fimbriimonadales bacterium | reverse complement strand
AGGTTCGTCGGCGGGGACGCCAACGCTACGAATGCTAGGTTCGTCGGCGGGGACGCCGACACTACGAATGCTAGGTTCGTCGGCGGGGACGCCGACGCTACGCTTTGCGACGACAGGAATGTCGTCGCACCATTAGGCGCGAGTGCAACTTTGGTCTCCTTGTCTGGAGGGGCATCGGCTGTTATCCGCGCTCCTCAATCCACAGCTCGGGTTGGCTACGCAGGTGTGCCTCGTCCCAGTCTCGGAGGCGTCGCAGCAGCCAATCGCGGCATTCAGCTGCGCTCAGCAGTGCAAGGCGCGTTTTGGCGTCGTGGAGGCAGTTGGGGTATGTCAGCAGCGCGTGGGGTTCGTAGCCCAGCGCGAGGGCAAGCGTCTCGGGCATCGCGTCTGGCACTATCAGCGCACGGCGCACGCCCCATCCCAGCGCGGCGGTATGCTGCTCCCAAAGCGTTTCGGCGACGGGCTGGGTGAACTCCGTGATGCGCCAACACACGGCGTAGGGTAGGTCGGCTTCGCCGAGTATTAATGGCGCGTCGGGCAACGTCGCTAGACCCAACTTCAACACACCCAAAGGCACATGCGACTCACGGAGCGTTTCACGGGCGTCTTCGAGGTTGCTGCTGGCGTCCGCAAGCGCGTCCAGAGTGTCCACAAACAGGGCAAGACTCAACTCCGCGCTGAGGCGCAGCAGGCGTTGCCAATACGCGTCGTCGCGCACTTGAGCAAGCGTATCATGGAGCCACAGCGGTTTGCCGCCGAGCGCATGCGCGATTGCCGACGCGCCTTCAGGCGGCGCGTCGCTTTCCAGCCAGACTATGTCCGCGCCTGCCTGAGCTGTGTGCGCGGCAGTATCCCAGTCGGGGGCGACGCCGCCCAGCAACACGCGCCTGTTGTCCCAAGTGTGGACGGGCAGATGTTCGCTCTCCAGATGATAACGGGCGTGCGTAGCGGTGCGTAGTAGCAGGCTTTGGTAGCGGGCGAGGGTCGCCGCATCGGGTTCGATATACGCCACACCAGCGTTCGCATCTAACACCACCGTAGGCTCGGGGGGCAACAGCGCAGGCAGCTTCGGTGTAATCAGTATCGGGGTCTGGGGCAGCGGCGGCTCGGGCGCGCGTTCCACAACCCAGCCCACGACACGCACATAGGGGGCTAACACAGGCGGGATTTCGCTCAAGTCGCGCGCGAACGCTACCACCTCCACAGGCTCGGTGGGCATGCGATAGTCGATATCGCGCCACTCGTCCTCGTCGTGCGCGTGCAAGCGCGGGTCGAGCCAGATGGGGTTGCCGTAGGTGGGCAGATAAAGGGGCGCGCCCACGCCGATGGCTAACCCCGCACGGCAGGGCAAGCCATACAGCGTCCAGCGCGCGGGCGGTGGGGCGGGTGCGTCACGCATAGACCTCTATGGAGTAGCCCTGCGCCTGATAGGGCTGCACGCGCGTCTGTGCGTAGGCGTACTCGCTGGGCGGCACGAACAACGCGATGCGGTACTGATCGCCGTACTGCTGGATCAGGCGGGGCAGGTCGTCCAGTATCGAGTGGCTCGCATTAGGCTGCACGCGGGCGAGCTGGCGTAGCAAGTCGCGCGGGTCGGTGTAGGTATCGGGCGTCAGGCGCAGCTCGGGCAGATTCGAGCCGACCACGAGGAGCGAGACGCCCTGCCGTGGCGCTTGGAGCGCAATCCACGCGATGTGACGGATTGCTTGGTCAAATTCGGGGTAAGCGTCGCCTTCCATGCGCCAAGTGGGGGCTTGCTCCAAAGCGACGACGCTGGGCGCGAGCTGACTGGTCTCAAACTCGTTCACATGCCAGCTGCCGTAGCGGGCAGTGGCGCGCCAGTGGATGCGTCGCAGGGGGTCGCCGGGATTGTAGGGTCGCACGCCGTGCCAATCGGCGCCTTCGCCGCGCTTGCCGCGCAAGCTGGACGCCAGCATCCGCCCGCGCCCGCCGCCTTCCCAATCCCACTGCGCCATCGCTACAGGGCGCGGCAACACCAGGATCTGCGTCTGGGTCGGCAGCTGCATACGGTTCACGAACAGCCCAAACGGATCCGACAGCACGAGCGTCACGGGTCCCAGCGATTGCGCCCCGCGCCGAAGAGCGGTCAGCCGATAGTGGGCGATTCCACTGAACGGCGTGGCTTGCTCGGTCGCCAGCGGTTCGAGATGCAGTCCCGACGAGGCGGTATCGTGCGCCTGCGCCCAGAGGAGACCGCCGCGCCCCTGAATCGAGGCGTGCAGCGTGTAGTCCACCGTCTCGCCTTCCATCAGCTCTTCAGGGCAGTGTCGATGCACGCTCACCTGTGTCGCGCCGCGCTTCACCAGCCAGTACGCGCCCAGCATCAGCGCGCCCAGCACGCACGCCATCCAATACATCTGGCGGTTGTTAGTCATCAGCCCCGAACAGAGCAGGAACGAGGTCGCTGCCATCAGCGCGGTCAGCTTATATTCTCGCATTAGGCGCGTCGCCTCCTATCGGCACAGGGATTTGACTGAGAATCTCACGGATGACGGTCTCTGCACGCACGCTGCCCGAAGCGTCGGAGCGCATCATCAATCGGTGCGCCAGCACGGGTATCGCCGTCTGCTGCACATCGTCGGGGGTTACATAGTAGCGGTTCGAGAGGAGCGCGTGCGCTTGTGCGCCGAGCATCAGCGCGATGGAGGCGCGCGGGCTTGCCCCCAGCATCACCTTCGGATGGTGGCGCGTGGCGTTCACCACATCCACCAGGTAGCGACGCACCGCAGGGCTGATGTAGACGCGCCGCGTCTGGCGTTGCAGCTCCAGCAGCTGCTCAGGGGTCATCACAGGCTGAAGCGTCTCCAAAGGCGCGCCCAGCTGACGCGACTCCAGAATCCGCGCCTCCACCTCAGGCGAGGGGTAGCCCAGCGCCGCGCGCGCAAAGAACCGATCCATCTGCGCCTCCGGCAGGGGATAGGTGCCCACCATCTCAATATTGTTCTGGGTCGCAATCACCAGAAACGGCTGCGGCAGAGGATGCGATTCGCCCTCGATAGAGACCGTGCGCTCCTCCATCGCCTCCAGCAGCGCGGATTGCGTCTTCGGCGTGGCGCGGTTAATCTCGTCCGCCAGCACGATATTGGCAAAGATAGGACCCGGATGGAACTCGAACGCCCCACGCGCCTGATTGTAGATAATCGAGCCTGTCACATCGCCGGGCAGCAGGTCGGGCGTGAACTGAATGCGCCGGAACTGCCCGCCAATCGCTTTGGCGACGGCGCGCGCGAGGGTAGTCTTGCCCACGCCCGGAATATCCTCTACCAACAGATGCCCGCCGCTGAGCAGTCCGATAGTGATGAGGCGCACCGTCTCGCTCTTGCCGAGAATCACCGACTCAACAGCGCGAATGAGCGTGCGCGCCTGCTCGGCGATACCCTGCGCTTCCGACTCCGAGAGATACGGCAGTGCCGCTTGCATCGCGGTAAGTGTACCTCAATCGTTCAATCGATCAGCGCCGAGAGTCCACTCCTCGTGGGTGTAGACCAGCGTCCAAGAGGGCTTATCCAGCGGCGACAGATACACGAACACCCGCTCCGCACTACGACGCCGCCTACTGGCGCGAAGAGCGCGAGGCGATTGCCCGTCTTGCCGTGTGGCAGGCGGCGCAAGCCTATCAGGAGCAGGACGGGGTCTCGCGCGAAGCGTTTGCCGTGCTGTGTGCCAAGCGGGCGATTTACGAGGAATGGCGTCGTGGGCGCACGCGGGACAAAGCGGTGGTCTCTATTCCTGTAGATGAGGAGACGGGTGAGGCGGTGAAGTTTGTGGACAAGGGCGCGTTGGAGGCGTTGTGGGAGGGGGTGTTATGCAGTCAGGTGCGTGAGGCGTTGGAGCGTTTGAGCGAGGCGGATCGTCAGTTGATAGAGTGGTACTTTGAGGATGGGTTGAGCGAGCGAGCGATAGCGGAGCGGTTGGGCTGTTCGCATGTTGCTGTTCATAAGCGTCTACACTGTGCGTGGGCGCGCTTATGTCGGGCGTTGGGTGTGGAGCAGGAGTTTCCGGGTCGGAGAGGCAAAAAATCCCCCTAAATGGGGGCAAATCGGAGTAAAAAGGGCAAAAAGGGGGGAATCGAGGTTAACAAAACAGCGGGTTTCGGCTATTAATTAAAGCGGGAGGCGGAAAATGGCGATGGTGAGCCGAGCTAAACGCCTCCGAGAATACAGAGATGGAGGAGGAACTATGATGAGACGACATAGGCACTGGCTGAATAGTTGGATCCACGTACGGGAAGTTTGGTTGTTCACCTTGCGGGTACCGTTAGGAAGACGATGTGCAAATAATGAATGGAGGAACACGGTAAGTTGCAATGTTAGAATCCTTATTGTGACACTGCTGACAGCTTTTCTGGGCTTTGCGTCAACCGCATCTGTACAAGGACAAAGATCTGATGGGCATCCTCCAAATATTTTTTGCAACATTTCCGATGATCATATCTACCTAAATACATCTCCTCTCATAATCTATGCCTCGGCTGTGGATGACACCGACCCGTCACCAGCCGTTGAGATTTTTCTCAATGGAAAACCATACAAGGGGGACCCTGTTTCGGAGCCTGGATATCACTCTGTGCGAGTAGTCGCCCGAGATACGGTAGGCAATAGTTCGGAATACGCCGCCGAGTTTCTAGTTAGAAGTACACCATATTCCGATTGGAGGATCACTAAAAGTCTCCACGAAAAGCTTCGTATGGATGCGGCTTCACTGCGATGGAGCAGGAGCTTTGACCTTTGCGGAAGCTCGGGCTTGGCTAAAAGATGCCTATTCTCGTTCGCATCTAACAGCACACTGTGAGCGAGGGGCAAGTGGTACTATTAATTTCTAAATCCTGCGGAGAGTGATCCATGGTGCGCTTTCAGGGAAGGCTTCAGGCTGTTGGACTTTGTTTACTACTTATTCTTGTGTCCGCTTGGTTCATAGCCTTGTGGAGACAATCCCAATCGCCTGTCCTTTCAGGATCTCAAGATCGCCCACTGATACCCTCTACCCCCCATATGCCCCGCGTGCATGGCAGCGCGTTTGGCAGACCAACGAAGCGGATTAATCCAAGTGCTGTGCTGGGGCTTATCCAAGATGCGGAGAACCCAGTCGAGTGGAGGCTTTGGCTTAGCTTGGAAGACGAACAGCTTGACTATATGTATACAGAAGACCTCTACACACTTCGCTTATGGTTGTTTGACCGCAACGGGCGATTGCTGAACTGCACGCCCATACCCGTGTCTGGAGCCTACGATGCCAGAGGACAGTTTCGTCCCCAAAATGCTGTAGCATCGTGGAAACCAGGCAAGGTAGAGGTACTCTTCGCGGTGAAACAGGAAGAGTGGCAGGACACGGAAACATTGCTGATTACAGGGGGAGGTGCATACGGAACCACTCAAGCGTTCGATTTTGAACTTCTCATCTCGAGATCAGCAGTTAGTCTCTTGTCTAGGCCTAAGCTGACCCGTGCTCCCACATCTCTCCGATTGTCAGGGCGCAAGCCGCTTAGCCGCTGGCGATACTGGGTGCAGCATAGCTCATCTTTCCTGCAGTACGAAAACGGTTGGCAGTTGGGCGCTTGGGTTTATGACTATCTGCCGATAGTGAAACCTGTGTCGCAAGTTGAGCGCACGGGGTGGTCACAGTGTCTGGTTTGGATTGAAACCGCGAATCTGCGCGATACAGATCATACCATTTCCTTCCTTCCTGAAGGTCTCTTCAGAGATTTTTACACAGTGTCTGATCGGCGCGTGAGCTTCTCAGTAGCTTATTATGTGAACATCGAGGTGTTCAGTTCTCAAGGATATGTTAAAGTCGCCGAAAAAGCGGGTGGGTCTGGGCGCAAGCTTATCTATCCTGTGATTCTTCATCTGCCTGCGGGATACTCTCTCAGATCCTCTGGGCAGAAGAACTATACGATTCGTATTGATTCCCTTCCCGATGCTCCAAGCGAGCCAATAGGGCTAGAATCGCTCTTGTTTCCTAATCGCCCCTTCACAGAATCGCACGAAGGTGGGGACGAGATAGTCTCCCCTTCAGGTAGAAGCGAACCTTCGTTCGCCTCTACCTTCTGCTTGATGCGCGTTCACACCTGCCTCCATATTCGTGCTGCAAAAGCTCCAAAAGCCCGAAGCCATCCAGTGAGCTATGTTGGCGGTATGTTCATTGAACCGTTTTGTCGAATATTTGTTGAGACAAACGATGATCGCGAGCGAGGTTACGGTAGCTTGTTATTTTAGTTGAGAGCGGAAACAAGCGATAATGAAGCAGTTAGGCTGTTCTTAGTAGGTTGTTGATGAGCATCGGCATCGTGCATGGTCGCATTTATGCAGTGCGTTCGGTGCTGAGCAGGAGTTTCCGGGTCGGAGAGGCAAAAAATCCCCGAAAAAGCGGGGCAAATCGGGGTAAAAAGGCAAAAAGGGGGGAATCGAGGTTAACAAAACAGCGGGTTCCGACTATTAATAAAGGCAGGAGGCGGAAAATGGCGACGCTGAGCCGAACGGAGAGCCAACCTACCAGGTTCTGCCTCTACGACCGTCGCACGAACACCCACCACTCCACCATCAGCAGGGCGAGCAGCGCGAGGGCAATCGGTTTCCACAGGTCGCGCAGGGTGGTGAGCGTGTTTTGGGCTGCGACCGTCTTGCCGCCGAGTTCGATGCGCGTGCGCGGGCGGATGTCTGACTCGTCGCTATGGAGCAAGTTTGCAGCGACGCGCAGTTGGGTCTTTTTGCCCTCTATCGTGTGCAATCCGACGCGCTCCAGTGCGGGGATGACCGCCGCGCCGTCGTTGACGGGGAAGGTGCGTGTGCGTCCATCGGGGTCGCGTACGGTGATCTCGGTTTCTGCGGGATCGACCGTGAGGCTGAAGGGGACGCCCGTGCGCACGGTCGTGTCGGTTGCGCTGCCCTGCTCGCCCACCGCCCAACGCAACATGTTCGCGACGAAAATCGGGAACGCGGGCTGGAGCGGGAAGTCCGATTCCAACAGATCCCAGCCGACGCCGACCCAGCGGCGGTTCTGGTGTTCGCCCGCGACGATGAGGGGCGTTTGCTGGCTCTCGGCAAGTACCTTCGCCCATGGCGCAGGCTTGAGGCGCGGCGCGTTGTCAATCAGCAGGTTGCCCAGCTCCAGGTAGCGCATGAGCGGATGGTCGCGTTCCCACAGGGCGACGCGCGGCGTGCGCACAGGCGCTCCCAGCTCGGCAATCGGACCGCCTTGCGCCTTGATAACCATCACCGTGCGCGCTTTCACAGGCACAGGCGTCGTGCGGTCGAAGATGATGAGGTCGAACTCACCCCCACCCACGCGCTCGCCCCGCTCGCTTTCAGGCACACTCGGCGCTTTGCTCAGCTGCACATTCGGCTCTAAAGCAAGCGCGCGCTCCAGAAAGAAGTTGCCCTCGCCGACAATCAGCACGCGAATCGGCTTTTGCATCACGCCGACGCGAAAAGCGCGGTTGTCCGACTCCAGCGCGTCGTCGGTCTTTAGCCGCGCTTCCAGTGGCTCTTGCAGTTGACGCGCCGTCAGCGTCTGCCCGACGGTCTTGCCTGCCTCCACCGTGATGGAACGCGCATCGATGAGCTTGCCGTTGGCATAGAACTCCAAGATTGCCTGTTTGCTCTGACTGCCGAAGTTGCGTATGCCCACGAACCACTCGAAGCCGCCGTTGCGTTCTTGAACATCCATCGCGGTGATTGCGAGGTTCTCGCCGCTGTTGCCCAGCGATTCGAAGATGAGTTTCGCACTGCCTGCCGAGAAGTCGCTAACGGACGGGAACGCCCCATCAGAGAGTAGCACGACACGGCTCTCGCCCGATTTGCCCACGAGCGCGGCGGCGAGGCGCAACGCCTCGTCCAAGTTGCCTGCTGTGTCCGTGGGCTGGATTTGGTCGATTGCGCGGAGCAGTTTCTGCTTATCGCTGGTGAGGGGCGACAGTACGCGCACCTGCGCGCCCGCCTCGATAATCGCGAGCTGCTCGCCGGGGTTGAGTTCCTGTACGAATCGGCGCAGGCGGTTCTTCGCGGCGTCGAGGCGCGTCGGCGCGGCGTCAGTCGCTTGCATACTGGCGGAGTTGTCCACCACGATGACCGACTGCCCCGGCAGCCCCTTCGCCTGAATCATCGGACGAGCCAGCGCGGCAAGCACCAAAAACGCCGCCAGCAACTGCAGAAACAGCAGTAAGTTCGGGCGCAGTTTCTGGAACAGCGCGTTCGCTCGCACATCGGTCGTAATCGGGGGGAACAGGAACTTGGCAGGCACGCGCACCTCGCGCCGCCGCACCTTCAACAGGTACAGCAGGATAATGAACCCCGCCACCGGCAGAAACCAGAGCAATACCCCCAGCGACTGGAACTGCATAACGCAATTTTACCGCACCAGCCCCAGCCTATCGAAGATAGTGACGATTGAGAGATACGACAGCGCCTGATTCAAGTCGAATCGATAGGCTTCCGATATGATAATCACATCGCCATCCTGGATGGTGGGGTTCTGGCTGAGGTCGCCTTGCTTGAGGAAGCGTAGGTAGGACACCTCAAGTTTATGGACAACATCATCTTGTAAGCGTAGGATGTGAACTTTTGACGACCGTCCTCGCGGATTCAAGCCGCCCGCCAGAGCAATCGCTTCCGACAGCAGCAAGGGTTTGCCATCGGGAATGGGGTACAGTCCGGGCGCGTTCACCTGCCCCACCACAGTACATCGCTTCTCCGAGCGTGGAACGACAACTACATCACCATCTTGGAGTTCCACACGATTTTGTGCTATCTCGCCCCTCACCAGAGCCAGGTAGAGATCTACAGGTATAATCTGCCCTTTGCGGTCGATATACGCGCGTGTGAGAGCGGCGCTGGGTGTCACGCCGCCTGCTTGAGCAATTGCCTCTGCCACAGGCGTGCCCTGCCGTAGCTGGAGAAGTCCTTTCTGGGCAACTTCGCCAATTAGGGCGACCTGAATCGTCTGGATCTCTTGGACATTGATGATGTCGCCAGGCTTCAGTTCGAGATTCATGCTGAGGTCTGCTTGGTGATATAAACGCACTAAGTCAATTGGGGTCGCTTGATTGTCTCGAATCAGATGGGCAATCGCGCGTTCAGGGAGAACACTCAGTCCCCCTGCAGCGGCAATCGCCTCAAAGAGTCGCCATCCTGGCTGGATGGGATACGCGCCTGGACTTTTGAATTTGCCTTCCATGAACACGAGCAGCGGACGCGCCCGCTTCAACGACACGAACACCTCTGGCTCGCGCATCCGTTTGCTGAGGCGCGCACGCAGGGTCTCGGCAAGTTGGTTCAGCGTTAGCCCACGCACGGTTAGCTCGCCCACGCCGGGAAACACCACGCGCCCGCTGGGCGGCACGGTGAACTCGCCGCTGAACTGCTCATGGCGCAGCACAGTCACTGTCAGCACATCGCCTGTGTCCAGCGTGTAATCGTCAAGTTGGGCGCTGCCCAGCGGCGTCCAGAGAACGCACGCCACTACCCAAAGCGCGATGAGCCATCGTTGTCGCATCGGTGTATCTCCTCCTATCCCTCCACCAGGATCACGCCCACCAGTCGGTCGCCTGTTTGCGCGAGCATCTGCAGGGTGGGTTCGTCCAGCACATAGCCTTTGGGAGCGACCAAGATGAGCCGTTCAGCGGGGGGCGTAGTGGGCGCATCGGGCGCGGCGGTGTCGATGCGCAGCGCGCCGTTCGTGTAGGCAGGCGCGGGCAGGTTCGCTGAGTCGGGTTCTGGCTCAGGCACTTGGAGCATCTCGGCGACCTGCTGGGCGACGGAGCGCACTTGGGGTGTCAGTGGGAGCGCAAGCGCGCGATGCCAAGTTGCGCCGCCGCCCAACGCGCGCAGCTGCCACGCAATCAGGTGCGCTTGGGCGGGGTTGAGCGCGCCGCGCGTCTCTGCTAACACGGGCGCGTTGAGCAATCGCTCCACCTCCCAGCGGTCGCTGAGTTGGCGCTTACGCCACGCCGCCGTCAGTGCGCCCAGCATGCCCAGCATCAGCCCCAGCGCGACCCCCAGCCCTGTGGTCAGCACGGGGCGGGGAAATGCGGGACGGTCGGGCAGGGCAGGGGGCTGGAGCATGACAGGCGACACTTTGCCGATGAGCTGTTGCGCACGCGCCTGTTCATACGCGCGTACTTTCTCCGTCCATATCGTGAGCGCCGCCTCGTACTGGCGTTTCAGGTCGGTATACTCCGCCATCAGGTCGGGCGTGCGCTGGAACAGCCGCTCGAACTCCGCTTGCTGACGCCGAAGTATCGTCAGGGTCGCGCGCGACGCCTGCAGCTCGCTCTCAGCAGTCAGCAAAGCGCGTGTTAAGTCAAGATAGAGTGGGTTCACGCTCTCCTGCTTGGCTAAGGTGAGAAACTGTTTATCGACGGCTTGGGCAAGCAGGTTCTCCCGCTCGCGTTGGGCTTGGGCGATTTGTTGCTCCACAATCCTCACTTCGGGCGCGTCGGGCTGGTACTCCTGCAGCAGCGCACTGCGCTGAATCTCCAGCTCGGCAATCTTAGTATTGAGCTGTTGCACTTCAGGCGGCACCGCGAGGTTGCGCATCGCTTCGTAGAACTTCGGTTCGCGCTGTAGTTGGCGGCGGAGAGCGTCGATTTGTCGCTCCAGCGCAACTTGGCGCGCTTCTTGTTGACGCTGGTTCTCCAGCAAATCTGCGAACTTTTCCACCCGCTTGCCCAACTCGACTTCAGGGGCGACGACGCCGCGCGCTTTGAGGAATGCTGTAATGCGCTCGCTCGTCGTGCGTAGGCGTGTCTCTTGGGCGTCCAACTCCTTACTGAGCTTGTCGACCAGTGTAGAGGGGTTCTGCTCATACAGCGTGCGCACATAACTGAGGTAAGCCTTTGTCCAGAGGTTGGCGAGTCGTTGTGCGCCCTCAGCGGAGGAGTCGCTGGCGGTAATCTCGATGACATTCGTGTTACGCACGGCGGTAGCGCGGAAGCGTTTCTCGAAATTGCGGTACGGCTCCTCGATGCCCGCTTGCTGTTGCACTTTTTCCAGCACGGGTCGCGCGAGCAGCACTTCTACTTGTGTGTTCAAGTCGGGGCTGCCCGCGCCGATGAGGCTGGCAAGCCCGCCCGCGCCGCCGATGGCTGTCCCTGTGGGCGACTCGACGAGCAGTTTCGCCTTCGCTTCGTAGCGTTTCTCGCCGAAGATGATAATCGCAGCCGCCAGCGCCGCGCCCAGCAACACGCCTGCTGCAGTCCATTTCCACTGGCTCCGCAGAGCTTGCCACAGCCACGGCAGCGCAATCGTGTCCCTACGATCCTCCCAATGCTCCATCGGTGTGAATTTTACCTAAACATCTCGCGCAGGCGCGCGCCCAAGCCCGGCGCATCGTTGGGCAGCACGCGCCCAGCCACGAGTTCCGCGCCCACGAACGGGTCGTCTATCATGTTCAGGTGGCTATCTAAATCCAGATGGTCTGCGAGCGGGGCAATCTGAGCCGCCGCGCTAATCGAGAGGCTACTGTCGGAGTAGCAGCCGTACATCACCTGCAGCCCCAACGCGCGGGCGGTATGCACCATCCGTATCGCCTTGCTGAGACCGCCGCACTTCATGAGCTTGATGTTAATCCCATGCACGCGGTCGGCGAGCTGGACCACATCTTGGGTGTTGAAGCAGCTTTCGTCCACGAAGAGGGGCAAGGGCGATTCGCGATAGAGCGTGGGCAGGTCGTCCTCGGCGCCGCGGGGCAGGGGTTGCTCTACATACTCCACACCGCGCTGAGCGAGCCAGCGACACATCGTGAGCGCGTCCTGCAAGTTCCAGCCGCCGTTCGCGTCTACGCGCAGCGCGACGCCTTCGGGAACTTCCTGCAGGATCGCCTCGAACATCGCCTGATCCGCCTCGATGCCAGCGGGATTGCCCAGCTTGACCTTGAGCGACTTGGCGTGAGTGAGTTCGAGCCACTCGCGCGTGCGCTGACGGGCGATTTCGGGCGGGTTGATGCCGACGGTCACAGAAGTGGGCGCAATCGTCTCGCGCGATAAGCCCAAGATGCGCCACACAGGTAGCCCGACGCGCCTGCCCAGCCAGTCCCACAGCGCGGCGTCGATGGCGGCGCGCGCGGCGGAGCGGACGCCAGCGTGGATTAGCGCTTGCTCCACGCGCTCGCGCTCCAGCGGGTGCAGGGGCGCCAGCAGCGGCTCCGCTTTCTGGAGGTCGTCTTTAATCGTGTCCGTACTCTGACGGAAGTCGCCGATGCCGAACGGCGAGGCTTCACCCCAGCCCTCCACGCCGTCCGCCTCCACGCGCACCCAGACATTCACCGTCTGCGCCGTCGTGCCCCGACTAATCGTGAGCGGGAACCGCTTATTGAGCGTAAAGGTTGTCCAAGCAAGGCGCATAACCTCAAAGTTCGTGCGCGAAAGGCAGACTCCTGCTATCGCGACGGCGTGTGAACGGATATACTTATGGCGTGCGTTATCGTGTGGTTGGCTCGCCCAGTCCGTTGTCGGCGCCTGTGGAAGACCCACTGCACAAGGCGGTGTTCGCCTATCGCGTGCAGGGTATCTCGGAGGGTGAACGCGAGACTGTGCTGTTCGAGGTCTACGCACAGCGCAGCGCGCTCTATCCTTACGCAGAGCGCGCCTGCCGACTGCTACTCCACTGCTATGATCTCGCCCGCACGCGACTGGGCTTAGACCATCCCCATCGCTACGACCAGCAGCTGCGCGTGTTTCTGATGACCGAGGGCAAAGCAGGCGCGGAGCAGCAGCAGAATCTGATCTATCTCTATGACCTGAGCGAGCGCGTGCCCCCTCAAGAGTGGGTGCGCGAGTTGACGCACGAGTACGGGCACTGGATATTGCCGCCCATCAACTCATACACGGAGCCAGAGCCGTGGGCGAACGGCGACTTGGGCGAGCGGTGGTTCACCTACTACTTACTGGATCGGGCGAAGCGAGTCGATCAGGCGGAGGCGTTTCTGATGGGCGCGTCGCTGCAGGCGTTGGAGGCGTATGTGAACCGCACGGTGTCGCCGCTCGTCGCACGGATTGCGCGGGAGGGACTCCATCCCCAGCGTTGGCGCTCGCGCCGACGCGACGGCTTCGAGGAGTATCTGTCGCTTGCGTTGTATATTGATCGTGTGTACGGCAGTGCGCGTTTGGGGCGAGCAATGCTGTGCGCAGGCGGGGTAGAGCCAGACGACTTCTTGCACGGCGCGCGCGAGAGCCTCACAGAACCCGACACGCTGCGCGCCACGCTACCGTTCACTAACGGCTATCTGTTTTTACCGGGCGGCGTGCGTCGCTGGCAGATTGTACAACCGCGCGACGCGACCTTGACTCCCGACGCCAACCGCCCCGAATGGGCGCGTTGCCGCGCAACCGAGATTACGCTGCGCAGACGCTAATTCCACGGCGTGGGTACGCGATTGGGGTCCTCAATCCGACGCGCCTCCACGCGCACGCCCTGCTCGCTTAACTCGCGCGCGTGGCTCTCCGCTTTGCGGCGCGGTAGGTTCGTCAGCATCACCATCGGAACCGTCTCCAGCAGTTTCTTCACATCGGGGCGCGTCAGGTCTAAGAACCGCTCCAACGCCAAGATTGCCTGCTCCTCTTTGAGGCGGTCCACGCCGAGCAGCACGAGTTCGTAGGGAGTGGGGTCGTCTTGGGGCAGGGGCATGCCCACAGGCACGCGCCCCGTGGTGCGGATGGGAAACTCACGCTGGCACTGCTCGCATATCGCGGCGGCGGCTTTCACTGAGACCTGCTCCATCGAGCCACAGTGGGGGCACTTGACCGCGATGATCTCCATCACACGCCCGTTCTCGATGGGCACGCGCTTGAGGCAGTGGTCGCAAGTGAAGTCGCTCGTGGGCTCGCCCGTCAGCACCACCTCCTTGTGGCAGAACGGACACTCCACAGGGTAGGCAGGGACTTTGGTCGTTTTGTAGTAAGACCACACCGCATAGCCCCACGAGCCGAGCCACATCAGCCCGAAGCCCCACGAGAAGGAGTAGAACATCCCACCGTATCGCCAGAACAGGAAAGTGAGCGCCAGCGCCACCAGCCCCACGATGCCGCAGATGACTGCCTGCGTATATTCCTTCTCCACTGCGTCAGAACGCTTAATGGGTTCGTCCACGCTCTCGCCTCCTGACTATAGATACGGCGGCGCGCGCGAGAATCCTGCCATTAGGGGCTGTGCAGATGCCGCCGTGCGAATTGATCACTCCGATGGCGGCGCGCCGTCCGAGCTGGGGCGTTGCGCACGGTCTGCCATCAGTCCGCGCACCAGCTGCTCGGCGAACATGCGCCCAATCTGCTCCTTACTGAGCGAGCCGCGCGGGTTGTACCAGTTCGGTATCCAGTTCAGCGCGCCCAGCACCACATAGGAAGCCATCTTCACATCCTGCGCTTCGAAAATGCCCTGCTCGATGCCTTCCTGAATGCAGCGCTGGTAGTTCGCTTCGTATCGGTCGCGCATGGCGATAATCTCCTTGCGTTTGCGCGCGGGCAGGGCGTGGTGTTCGCGTAGCACCACTACGCTGTAGACAGCAGTGGCGCTGGCAACGATGCGCACATACTCTTCAATCATAGCCTGCAACTTAGCGTCGGGTGGGTCAGGACGCGCCATAATCTCTGTTTGAGACTCCAACAAGGCGGTCATCGCGCGCTTGTAGAGCTGGTAAAGCAGGTCGCTCTTGTCGGAGACATAGTAGTAGATGCTGGCTTTCGTCAAGCCCAACTCCTTCGCAATCTCATCGACCGTGCTGGCATGGTAGCCCTTCCTGGAAAACACGCGCGCCGCGCCGTTGAGGATTTGCTCGCGTCGCGCTTCTTGTCGTTCGGTTCGTTTCGCCATCGTCAGGTCGCCTCTCCTCACAAAGCAGTGCGATATTGATGTTCGTCGCAGACGCTGTCGTTCCTGCCGCCTATGCCACAATGTCGGTTCTTAATCCAATCTCGCGCAGCACGCCTTCCACGCGAAGGCACTCGTCGATTGCGCCTGTCCACACGAGGGCGCGCCCGCGCGTATGCGCTTCGTATGTAATCGCCCACGCGCGCGCGTAGGGGTAGCCCGTCGCCTTCTGTACCTGTGCGACCACCGCATCGAAAAGGTGATAGTCGTCGTTATACAGGATGACTTTCCAAGCATGCGACGCGCCGTTGTCGACGCGCTCCAGAGTTTCCTGCTGCGGAAGCGTCACTTCAAGCATGGCTAAATTATAGCGCGTTTAGGGCGCGGGCGGTATTGGCGATGCACTGCGTTTGGGAAGGAAGGGCTTGGACAAGACTGTTCCAGCCAAGCAGACAACCTCTCATCAGGTAAACTATGTGGACTTCGCGGTTGCGAAGAGATGCCAAATTCCAACAAGGGAGGAGTTGTTCAATGAGGAATGCTGACGCAGGTCGTCGCGCTGGGTGGGCAGTCATACCCGCGCGTGCGGCGTTCTTTGGCGTATTATGGCTGCTGACGGGGCTGCAAGCCCGCGCCGCCGAGGCGGTGGAGCTGCCCCCGTTCGGTTCACAAGAGTACCTGATTCTCGGCGTGGTGCTGCTCTTGGCGTTTACAGCGTTAGGGTTCGGATTGTATCTGCTGCAGTGGACGCTTAAGCAAGACCCTGGCACTTCGCGGATGCAGGAAGTGGCACGGGCGATTCAGGACGGCGCGAACGCCTATCTCAGACGGCAGATTAGCACGATGATCTGGTTCGTGCTGGCGATAACGGTAGGGCTATTCCTGCTCTATCGCCCTGTGTATGAGCGGATTTACCCGGGCGAGGGCATGCTGCTGGGCGCAGGGATTGCGATTGCGTTCTTCTTGGGCGTGTTCGCCTCATATGGCGCAGGCTATGTAGGTATGTATATGGCGGTGCGGGGCAACCTCCGCACGGCGGCGGCTGCGCTGACCAGCTTCAAGCGTGCGCTGGAGATTGCCTTCCGCGCGGGCGCAGTGAGCGGGATGTTCACCGTCGGCTTGGGCTTGCTCGGCGCGACGGTTATCTTCCTACTGTTCCGCGAGAAGGCGATGTTCGTGCTGGTCGGCTTCGGGTTCGGCGGCTCGCTGGCGGCGCTGTTTATGCGCGTCGGCGGCGGAATCTACACCAAAGGCGCGGATGTCGGCGCAGACTTGGTGGGCAAGGTGGAGGCAGGCATCCCTGAAGACGACCCGCGCAACCCCGCCACGATTGCCGATAATGTCGGCGATAATGTCGGCGACTGCGCAGGCATGGCGGCGGATGTGTTCGAGTCCTACGAAGTCACCCTCGTCGCAGCGATTATTCTGGGCGTGGCGGCAAGCCTCGTGCTAACCCCCGCAAGCGCAATGAAACTCGTGATGTTCGCGCTGCTGGTGCGCGGCGTCGGCGTGATTGCCTCCATCATCGGCGTGCTGGCGGTCAAGGGCGAGGACAGCGCCACCCTGAACCCGATGAAACCCATCAATCGCGGCTTCTGGGTCTCGGCTGCGCTGGCGGCGTTGGGCAATCTCGGCGTCGCCTACTTCTTCATGCAGGAGGTGCAACTCAAGCCCGAGCTGGGCGGCGCGACTGTGGATTGGTGGAGGTTCTGGATTGCTACGGCGTTCGGCGTGGTCGTCGCCGTGATGATTGAACGCATCACCGAGTATTTCACCTCCACCGAGAAGAAACCCGTGCAAGAAATCTCGGCAGCCGCTTCAACAGGGCCCGCGACGCTAATCATTCAGGGCTTCGCCTACGGGCTGGAGTCGAGCGTGTGGGCAGTGTTCGCGATTGCCTCCGCGCTGCTGGCGCCACTGTTCATCTTCCCCCCAGGCGTCTTCGGCGGTCCGATGCTCTCGTTCTACGGCATCGCGCTCACGGGACTGGGACTGCTGGCGACCACAGGCTACATCTTGGCGATGGACACCTTCGGACCCATCTCGGACAACGCGAACGGCATCTTCGAGATGTCGGGCGCACTGAAAGAGCGGGGCAACCAACCCGCGGCGGGCGGCTTGACAGGCGACAAGATTGTGCATCGCCTCGACGCTGTGGGCAACACGACCAAGGCGCTCACCAAAGGCTTCGCGATTGCCACGGCTGTAGTGGCGGCGGTGGCGCTGTTCCACTCGTTCGTGGAAGACTCGCGCCTCGTGGAGCTGATTAACATCGCCACGCGGAACGGCGTCGCGCTCAAGGACGCCTTCGGCGGGTTGCCCGTGGATGTGCCTGTGGTGTTTATCGGCTTGCTGATTGGCGGGGCGGCGCCGTTCCTGTTCAGCGCGTTCTCAATTATGGCGGTCGGACGCTCGGCGTTCGAGATGATCCACGAGGTGCGCCGTCAGTTCCGCGAGAAGCCCGGCATCATGCAGGGCACAGAGACCCCCGACTACGGACGCTGCGTGGAGATTGTTACTGCCGCCGCGCAAAAAGAGCTGTTAGGACCTGGCATTCTGGCGATTGCGCTCCCAGTTGCGGTCGGGTTCGGCTTGAGCATCGGCGCGTCGCCCGTGTCGATTGGCGGCAGCGAGTATGTGTTCACAGGCGCACAGGCGTTGGGCGGCTACCTCGCTGGCGCAATCCTGTCGGGGCAGCTGCTGGCGGTGCTGCTGGCGAACTCCGGCGGCGCATGGGACAACGCCAAGAAACGCATCGAGGACGGCTTCCTCGGCGGCAAGGGCACCGACGCACATAAGGCAGGCGTGATTGGCGATACTGTCGGCGACCCGTTCAAAGACACCGCTGGTCCTGCGCTGAACCCATTAATTAAGGTGATGAACCTCGTCGCGATTCTGATTGCGCCCATCGTCATCCAGCCGCTGCCCGACGCGGTGCGTATCGGCGTTACGGCAGTTGCTGTGGGCGCGTTGCTATTCTCCGTGTATTGGAGCAAGCGCGGCTCGATGGCAGAAACCATCGAACACGAGCTGGGCTACCACACGGGGGAGGATGGATACGCGCCCATCGGCGGCAAAGGCGGCGAGTAGCGCACGCTGCTGGTGTGAATGGCTCGGTTCCCCCTACTGCGTAGGGGGAACCAAAAAGATCGGCATACGCGCCCTGCTGGGCAGATTTTTCGTCAACCTCTCTTTCACGCTTGACAAGTGTGTAAGAAAGTAGGTATACTATTAGCGTTATGGAGGTGTCTACTATGACTGACCGACGCAGCGCGTATATCGAGGGTATCCTTAAGGCGTATAAGGCAGGTGAGATAGACATGGCAGACGCAGTGAAGGCAATACGGAGACGCAAGCCGAATCAGGCGAAACTCGATGGTGCGCAGGAGTTCGCGCAACTGATCATGGACGGAAAAATCGAAGAGGCGTTTGCTAAGTATCGCTTCGGTCTCAAGAATGTCCGCCAGCGAAAGCGCAGCTCCCAGAACGGCAAGTCTGCCTGAGTAGCGGCTGGAAGCCCCTCCCGACAGAGGGGCTTTTTGCATTTTTGGGGTATCTTTTGGCTATGCATCGGTTCGCGTTTGTGATTCATCCTGTGGATGTAAAGCGGGATGCAGCGCGCAAGTACCCCATCGCGAAATACCTGCCCGAGCGATGGGTGGAGCAGTTGCTGATGCGCAAGGAGCCGATGGTGGTGTCGCGCATCACGGGGTTGCAATCGGCTACAGGCGCGAGGGCAGAGGGGTGGTTCATCGGCTGTCCGCTCTCGCCGCGCATGATGCTCAACTTGCCGCTGGAGTTCGTGTATCAGAAAATCATCCGTTGTGGGCAGATCGCACAGGATTTGGGCGCGGAGATTATCGGGCTGGGCGCGTTCACATCGGTGGTGGGCGACGGGGGGATTACTATCGCGAAACACTTGGACATCGCGGTGACGACGGGCAACAGCTACACGGTCGCCACAGCGATTGAAGCGGCGGCGCTGGGGGCAGCGCGAATGGGGGTCAACATCGCCGAGGCGACGGTCGCCGTTGTCGGCGCGACTGGCGCCATCGGGCGCACCTGCGCCGAGGCGCTCGCGCCGCAGGCGAAAGCGATGCTCCTGCTCGGACGCGACGCGGCGCGCCTGACGCCCATCGCCGAGCAGTTGCGTCCCATCGCACGCGGCGAGGTGCGCGTCGCCACCGACCTGTCGCGCGAACTGCCCAACGCCGATGTGATAATCACCGTCACCAGCGCGGTAGACGCCGTCATCTATCCCCAAGACCTCAAGTCGGGCGCGGTGGTGGTGGATGTGGCGCGCCCGCGCGATGTGTCGGTGCGCGTGGCGCGCGAGCGCGACGATGTGCTGGTCATCGAGGGGGGGCTGGTGGAAGTGCCCGGCGAGGTCGATTTCGGCTTTGACTTCGGGTTCCCGCCGCGCATGGCGTATGCGTGCATGTCGGAGACGATGATGCTCGCGTTGGACGGGCGCATCGAGAGTTTCACACTGGGCAAAGAGGTGAGTCTCCAGCAGGTGCAGATTACGCAGGCGTTGGCGCGCAAGCACGGCTTTCGGCTGGCGGGCTTTCGCAGTTTCGAGCGCGCCCTCACGGACGCCGAGATTGAGGCGATTCGCGCGCGGGCAAGGCGAGCAGCGGCAGTGTGACGCCACGCCCGCCCCTACCTTCACTACCCCTGAAACTGTATCTGTGGGTTCCACCAAGCCTGCAGCTGTTGCAAGAGGGTCTGCGCCTGTTCGTCAGTGAGGGTTCTGGGGTCTACCGACGCTGCTTGGGGGGGCAGCTCGCCTGAGAAGATGAGCATATCCGCGCCGTTCGGACTGGGGGCAATCACCGCGACGCTGATACTGGCAGCGCTCGGATACTGCTCATAAAACGCGCGTGCGAGCGCAATCGCCTCTTGCAGCACGCGCGTCTTGTTTAGCACCCCCGACTGGATGCGTATACGCGCCTGCCAGCGATTGGAGGCGGGTTCGAACGCGCACCAGACCGGCGCGCCGCTGAGATGCTGGCTGAGCTGCTGGGCAAGGTTTTGCTCGACCGTACTCATGCCCACGAACCCCGTTGCTGCTGGAGGCAGGGCAAGGGGCGGCTCTACCTTCGTGGGGGGCGGAATGCGCACAGGCTCCGTTGCGGGTTCGGTTTTCGGGGCTGCAGCGACGCTTGCCTGCGGCGCAGCGCCCGATTGATTGGTCGTCGCTTTGGGCGCGTTCATACGCGCTCCTGCCACGAACGACGCCGCCACTAAGATTAACGCCAACAATCCGAATAGTCCATACGCCAGCGCCTTGGGTTTGGCAGGCTTCGGTTCAGCGTCAGGCAGCGCGACTGGCGGGGGCGGGGCAACCTGCGCAGCGTGCATCGCCCGTAGGTTATGCAGCTTCGCGTTGTAATGCACATTCGTCGGCGCTAACTCCACCAGCAACTCATACCACTGGATGGCGTCTTCCAGCTTGCCCTGATCGGCGTAGATGTCGCCCAGCAAGGCGTGTACCGTCTCGTTGCTGGGGAAACGCCCCATAATACGACGACAGACCTCGATAGCCTCTTCATACTTACCCTGCATACGCAGCAGGTTCGCTCGCGCCAACTCAGGATAGATTTCACGGTCAGAGCCTTCCGCGTAGAGCGGGTCAATCGTGTCCTCTTTGATGCGCGAGCCACACTCCATACAGAACGCGCTTGTTTCGGGTATCTCCGCAAAGCACTTCGGGCAAATCATCGTCCCTAACTTCGCCTCCCTAAGCATACTGATATTGTCGGCGTTTGGGCAAAAAATTGTTCCCCATCCACACAGTATCATACCCGTTTCAGGTAAAATACGGGCGATGAGTCGACGACTACTGTGGGGGCTGATAGGAACGATACTGACGCTCACGGCGTGGGCGCAGCAGGCGGCGCATCCTATCTATTACATTCAGTTTAAGGAAATCGTGCATCGCGCCTCGGCGGACTACTTAATGCGGGCGCACGCCGACGCGATTAAGGCGAACGCGGGCGCGTTTCTGGTGCTGCTGGATACGCCCGGCGGCGAGCTTCAAGCCACGCGCGACATCACCAGCACGCTGCTCAACAGCCCCATCCCCGTGATTGTGTTCGTCTATCCGTCGGGTTCACGCGCGGGGTCGGCAGGCGTGTTCATCACAGTCGCCGCGAACATCGCCGCGATGGCGCCGGGCACCAACATCGGCGCAGCCACGCCTATCTCAGGCGACGGACAGGACATTCCCAGAGACCTCAAGCGCAAAGTGATGAACGACACCATCGCCTACGCGAAGACCATCGCTGAGCAGCGCGGGCGCAACAAGGACTGGGTCGTGAAAGCCGTCACGGAAGCCGCCTCCATCACCGAACAGGAAGCGTTATCCAATCGGGTGATTGATGTCATCGCCAGCACCCCACAGGACTTGCTGGTGAAGATTAACGGGCGCAAGGTGCAGGTCGCAGGCGATAAGACCATCATCTTGCGCACGAAAGATGCGCCTCTGCAGGAGGCTCCCAAAACTTGGCGTGAGACGCTGTTGATGTTCTTGGCGAACCCGAATGTGTTCTATATCCTAATGCTGCTGGCGATTTACGGCATCTTGGGCGAGTTGCAGAATCCGGGCGCGACTTTTCCGGGCGTGATTGGCGCGATTGCACTGCTGCTCGCGCTCTATGCGGCGTCGGTGCTGCCTGTGAACGCGCTGGGCGTGGCGATGATCTTGTTGGCGTTCGTGCTGTTCATCGCCGAGCTGTTCACCACCTCCAGCGGCGTGTTGACCGTGGGCGCGCTGGTCTCGTTTACGATTGGGTCAATTATCCTCTTCCAAAGCGACTCGCCTGTGTTCCGCGTGAGCTTCTGGCTGATAGGCTCGATGACCGTGCTTACGGGCGCGGCGTTCTTCTTCGTGGCGTATTCGGGCATTCGAGCGCAGTTCCGCCGCAAAGTAAGTGGGCAAGAGCGATTGGTGGGAATGATAGGGCGTGTGCGTTCTAAACTGGATCCCGAAGGGCAGGTTTTTGTGGACGGCACGCTGTGGCGCGCGGTTGCGTTAGACCCACCGATTGAGGTAGGGGAGTATGTGATGGTGGATCGGGTGGACGGCTTGACGCTGTATGTGCATTGGCAGCCTGCGCCCGCGCCGACCTCTGCCGAAGTGGAGAAACAGGCATCTAATTAACAGATGTTGCGCACCCGACTCCTGACAGCCGCGATTGGCATACCCTTGATGCTGGGGGTTATTTTCGCGCCGAGCGGCGGACTGTTCGCGCTGACGCTTAGTTTGCTCGCGCTTGTCGGCTCGCTGGAGTATGCACGCGCCTATGAGCGAGCAGATTGGTATCCCAAGCCCCGACCGAGCAGGCTCATATTGCTCGGCGGCGCATCGCTGCCGACGCTGATGTGGGCTTTCCCCTCGCTTGGATTAACCAATCTGTTGCTTCCTATCATGGGGGCGAGCTTCCTGTGGGAGTTGGCGCAAGCTTGGCGCAGGAGCGCACTATCTGTAGTCCCCAACATCGGGTATGGCACATTCGGTATGCTGTATATCAGTTGGCTTTTCAGCTTTGGGGTGTGGCTGCGCGCCGACACAACGCTGATTGCCATAGGAGGCTGGCAGGTGGAGCGGGGAGCGTTGTGGACGCTGTGGTTGTTCGCAATGCTCTGGCTGGGCGATTCGGGGGCGTATTTTGTCGGTAAATCCATAGGAAGGCACAAAATTGCTACTTTATTAAGCCCAGCTAAGACCTTAGAAGGTTTTGTCGCAAATCTTGTACTCTGCACGCTCGTTGGTTGGCAAGGCGGGGTATGGCTGGGGTTGCCCGTAGGTTGGGCGATTGTGGCGGGCTTGGGCGTGGGCATATTGGGGCAGTTGGGCGATCTATTTGAATCTGCGCTCAAACGCTCGATTGGCATCAAAGACTTTGGGGGCATCTTGCCAGGGCACGGCGGCGTGCTGGATCGGTTCGACAGTTTCCTATTCAGTGCGCCCTGGATATGGTGGGTAGTACACACAGCAGGGTAGGGGAGTTGAGCGTCGAATCTCGTTGGCGATGAAACGCTTTGCCGCGCAGGCGCGAGGGATTGCGCTCGCTCTGGGACCGCTGTTCGGCGTCGCGCCGCTTGTTGTACCCCATCCAGAAACGCTTACGCCCGAAGCGTGGCGTTTGGTGGGGCTGACGCTCTGGATGGCGACTTGGTGGTTCAGTGAGTGCGTTCCTATCCCCGCGACCGCGCTACTCCCGCTGGTCTGGATGCCGCTGGCAGGCATCGCCGACGAGAAACAGGTCGCTGCGCGCTACGCCGATCCTATCATCTTTCTGTTTCTGGGCGGGTTTATCATCGCGCAGGGGATGCAGCAGTCAGGCTTGCATGAGCGATTGGCGTTGCGGATTGTGCGCCTGCTGGGACGGACGCCGAGCGGCTTAGTGGGAGGCTTTATGCTCGCGACCGCGTTCACCTCGATGTGGATAAACAACACCTCCACGACGATGATGATGTTTGCGGTGGCGCTCTCGGTGGTGGAATGGGCGCGTCAGGCGTGTGGGCGCGAGGCGACGCGCAACTTCGCGCTCTCGCTGATGCTGGGAATAGCCTACTCCTCGTCCATCGGCGGCGTCGGCACGCTGATTGGCACTGCGCCGAACGCCCTCTTGGCAGGCTTTTTGCGCGAGAACTTCAACTTCTCGCTGAACATGCTCAACTGGCTGAGCGTCGGGCTGCCCTTCGTGGGACTGATGCTGCCGTTCACATGGTTCTGGCTAACGCGCGTACAATTTTACGCCAAAAACCTTAACTTTCAAGCCGTTCGGGATGCGCTCCTCGAACAGGTGGGCGGCAGCCGTCGCTGGTGTCTCGCGGAGCGGTGCGTGGCGGGGGTGTTTCTCTACGCGGTCATCGGCTGGCTGGGGCGCGAGTGGATCGGGCAGCGACTGGACATGCCGATTTCCGACACTTTCGTCGCCATAAGCGCCGCGTTGACGCTGTTTGTCCTTCCTGCCCGTGTCAAGCCGTACAAACCTGTGTTGGACTGGCGCACGGCGGAGAGTATTCCGTGGGGCGTGCTGATCCTGTTTGGGGGCGGGCTGGCGCTGGCGAACGCCTTTGAAACTACTGGGTTGGCGAAGGCGATCGGTTCCGCCGTGAGCGGATTGAGCGAATTACCCGTGTGGGTGATTGTGCTGGGCGTCGCCGCGCTGATTATCTTCCTCACGGAGCTGACCTCCAACACGGCGACGACGGCAACCTTCTTGCCTGTAGTGGCAGCGGCGGCAGTGGGAATGGAGCTTGACCCGCGCCTACTGGCTATCCCCGTTGCTGTGGGTGCTTCGGCGGCGTTCATGCTACCTGTCGCCACGCCCCCCAACGCGATTGTGTTCGCCTCAGGTGAAATCAAAATCTCCGAGATGGCGCGGGCAGGACTCATGCTGAATTTGTTCTGTGTCCTCGCAGTGACGCTGATTACGCTCACAACCGCACGATGGGGGCTGGGGATACCTTGAGAGTGAAGGTATAATCCAAAAGGTGATTGCGATGCCTGCTGTGCTAACTCAGACCCGTCGGCGTATGAGCCGTGAGGAGTTCCTCCAACTGCCAGAGGGACCCCCGTTCTACGACTACATTCAAGGGCAGGCTATCGAGGTGAATAGACCTACAGGAGAACACCAGCAGCTGGTGGTGTGGATGGCGTCCAAACTCTGGGAACATGTGCGTCAAAACCAGTTGGGCGATGTATGGTCGGACATTAATGTGGATCTCCCGACGGGCGATCTGGTGGGACCTGATATCGTTTATCTTGCGTCTGAGAACCTTCACCGTTATTCGCGGGGCTACATTCAGGGGACGCCCGATTTAGTTGCGGAGGTGTTGTCGCCCAGCACGGCGAGTTATGACCGCACGGAGAAGTTGGACGCCTATCGTCGGGCAGGGGTGGCTTGGGTGTGGCTGATTGACAGCGAGACGCTGGTGGTGGAGGAGTATCAGTGGACGCCTGAGGGCTATTTGTTGGTAGCGACCACGCCGCCCACGCGCCCCTTCCAGCCCAAACGCTTCCCCGAACTGTCGCTGCCGTTAGGCGAGGTGTTCGGGGGGATGCGCCCGTAGGTGCCGCATGAGCTATGACGCCTCCCGAATCTGGCTTTACCACGAGCGGCTCAGCGCAATCCCCGAAGAGATGGGCGCGACGCTGGAGTATGCCGCTTGCTCGCCCAATATCAAGGAGCGGCGCGACTACTCCTGTGCGCTGTTCGACGCGCAAGGCAGGCTGGTCGCGCAGGCGGCGCATATCCCCGTGCATCTGGGCGCGATGCCGCTGCTCATGGAGTATCTGCTGAACCACTTCGAGTGGCGCGAAGGCGATATGGTTCTCACCAACGACCCCTACCATGCAGGCACGCACCTGCCTGACTGGACGCTGGTCGCGCCTGTGTTTGTGGAGGGTGAGCTGGCAGGCTTCGTGGCGAGCCGCGCCCACCACGCTGACACGGGCGGCGCAACGCCCGGCTCGATGCCCCTCGCCAGCGAGATTTACGAGGAGGGGCTGCGAATCCCTCCAGTGAAGCTTGTAGAAGGCGGCGCGCTGAGTGAACCGCTGCTGCAGTTCATCCTGCACAATGTGCGCACGCCCGACGAACGCTGGGGCGACCTGATGGCGCAACTCGGCGCGAATCGTATCGGCGTCCGACGCCTGCAGGAGCTGCTCCAAAGCGAGGGCAAGGAAGCTTGGCAGGCGCGCTTCGAGATGTTGATGCGCTACAGCGAACAACTCACCCGCGCCGCGCTGCGCCAACTCCCGCCTGGCGAGTACGAGTTCGTGGACTACTTAGACGACGATGGGCGCGGCAACCGCGACCTGCCGATACGGGTGCGCTTGACCGCGCCTGCGACCGAGCCGGGCACAGTGCGCTTCGATTTCACGGGGAGCGCGCCGCAAACGGAAGGCGGACTGAACGCGCCTGAAGCCGTGACGCGCGCCGCTTGCTACTATGCCGTGCGCTGCCTGCTGCCCGACGACGCGCCCACCAACGACGGATGCTGGCGACCGATAGAGGTGGTCGCCCCCACAGGCACGATTGTCAACGCGCAGCCCCCAGCGGCGGTCGCTGGAGGGAATGTGGAGACCTCGCAGCGCATCGTGGACGCTTTGCTGGGCGCACTCGCGCACGCCCTGCCCGACGCAATCCCCGCCGCCTCGCAGGGCACGATGAACAACATCCTCTTCGGCGGCTACGACCCCATCCGCCGCAAGCCGTTCGTCTATTACGAAACGCTCGCAGGCGGAGCAGGGGCGCACCCCGATGCCGACGGCGCAAGCGCACTCCACACCCACATGACCAACACGCGCAACACGCCCGTTGAAGCCATCGAGAGCGCGTATCCCGTGCGCGTGCTGGAGTATCGCATCGCCGAGCGCACGGGCGGCGCAGGACAACGGCGCGGCGGCGACGGCGTCGTCCGTAGCTACCAGTTCCTCACCGAAACCACGCTCACCCTGCTCACCGAACGCCGACGACGCTCCCCCTATGGCTTACAGGGCGGAAAACCCGGCAAACGCGGTCAGAACACCCTCCACATCGAAGGCGAGGTAGACGCCGAGTTGAGCAAAGGCGTCGTCCGCGTCCCCGCAGGCGCAATCCTCACGGTGCGAACCCCCGGCGGCGGCGGATGGGGGAAACCCTGAAACAATCGATAAAACCCCTTTGTCTAAAGGGTACATTGCGCTACGCAAGCGCATTAACACATTAGGGATACTCTATGAGCCAACACACGAGCCGCCGAACGAGCGACTGTCGCACGACGCACAGGAAATCCTGTGCTATAATAGCGAGGGAGATTGCCATGGGCTGGAAAGGATACCTCTGGATATTCGCGACGCTTTTGAGCGCATCGCTTAGTTGGTCGCAGGGAAATGTGCAAATCACAATTAGCTATATCAACCCTGCGAACACCGAGTATCAGATGACCGTGCAGAACAACAACACAGGGTGGTCTGTCGATCAAGTGCATGTGTTGTATACGACGGCAGGTGTGCTGCAGGCGACCTCTACGCCGCCGGGGTGGGCGAACTCGCCTGATGTGCCGTGGGACGCCATCCCCTACAACCTGCGCTTCGAGCCAAGTAGCCCTGCGAACCGCATCGCGTCGGGTCAATCGCGCACTTTCGGCTTCAAGATGACCACGCCGACGCCGATGGAAGATTTCTATGTGCAATTCCGCGTCGTAAACAACTCGAACCAGACCAAACAGTACGCCTACCGAGTAAAGATTACACAAACGCTGGATGTTCCCAAAGACGCGCCCGCCGCAACCTCCTGCAGAACAGCAGGAGCCAACTCCAGCGGTGGGTTGGTGTTGTATCAAGACTTCGCGCTCCTTATCCCCACGACGCAGTTCCTGCTACAGACTTTCGACGCGCGCGACGCCGAACGCGACCGCGTGTTCTATCCAGAGATACCTGACCCCGTACATCTGGAACACTTCTTCGTGGGCAATATCACACGCACGATTAGCGCGCCTGACGCCCAAGAGAGCGACATTTGGACGATTGACGCGGAGGGGGCGCAGTGGTGCGGCGGCTCGATGGGCTGGAACGCGCTCTATTGGCAAGAAGGCTCCACCTCCTTCCGTCGTGCATCTGTGCAGTGGGAGGTCTCGCCGTCTGTGCGCTTGGACGACGGCAGCCGCCTTGTTAGCCTCGCCATTCGCAATACCACCGATACGCCTATCACAGGGCAGTTCTACATGTATACGCTGGGCGATGTTTACTTGAAGGGCGCAACTTTGCGACGCTGGCGCGACCGATACCAGCCGAATGTGCGCAGTGCTATAAATTTGCCCGCAAATGGTCAAATCACGCTCCGGTTCACCCTGCCAGCGGCTACCCCTGCAGGGCGATTCTTCTACGGCGAGTTTGAATTGAACGACTCGGCGGGTACGCGCGTCTACTTCACGCATCGGGAGGCGGACGCACCCCTACTGATTGGATACTTCGGCGCAGCCGGCGCGAACCGCCCGACGACGGTCTCCATCACAAACCCCAGCACAAGCGCCAGCATAACCAAGACGCTGACGGCGGACGCAAACGCTGTGTGGCGCGCCTACCTGCAATCAGGCGACAATGTCTTGCTGAACGATACGGGGTTCTATAGTCCCGTGTGGCAGGTGCGCGTCAAGCCGCGCGGCGCGCTCTCGCGAACCTATCGGGAAGTGCTGCTGCCAGGCGGCGACACGCTGGACGCCTACCTGAGGATGAGCCTCATTCTGGGCGATGTGGACGAAAACGACTGCATCGACGACGCTGACCTGCTTGCCGTGCTGTTCAGCTTTGGCGCAACGGGCGATGTTCCTGCCGATTTGAACCTCGACGGCGTGGTAGACGACGCCGACCTTTTGTTAGTGCTGTTCAACTTCGGCGCAGGCTGCTGAGTTAGGCTCGCTCAGGGGTATACTCCCGTGCATGCGGCGCGAGTGTCGCACGCTTTCGGTACGAGAGCTGGAGACGCCTCTTGAAGCGTGGCTATCGCAAACGGTGCAGGGGCGCGGCGGCGTATTGCTCATCACGGGCGATTCGGGCACGGGGCGCACCAGCGCGCTGCGTCGGGCGTCGGAGATTGCGCGCACACACGGGTTCGCCGTCGCCGACGGATGGTGCAGGGGCGATGCGGCGGAGCCTCCGTATCTGCCACTCGCCACGCTGCTGGAGACGCTCTGCTTCGAACTGGGCGACGCCGCTGCGCCCCTGCACGAGCTGTTGGAACGCTGGCTCCAGACGCCCCACGCGTGGCATCTGCCCACACGCCTGATTTACCCGCTGCGCGATATTGCCCGCCAACGCCCTCTGCAGCTCGCGCTCGACGACCTCCACCACGCGCATGAGAACCTGCAACGCACACTGCTCAACTGGCTCGTCGCCCTGCGTCTGGAGCCAATCGCGCTCATACTCACGGCGGCGACGCCGCTGCGCGGCCCGTTAGCCGACCTGCAACGCGCCGTGCTGGAACGAGAGGCAGGCGAAGTATGGACGCTGCGCCCGTTCAACCTAACAGAAGTGGAGACGCTGGTGCAAGCGCGGCTGCCCAAATACCCGCGCGCTGACCGACTGAGCCGCGCGCTGTATGAACTGACAGGGGGCAATCCGTTGTATCTCGGTGAAATCCTCGACGGCATGTCTTCTCTGTCAGAAGACACGCCCGCATCGCTAAGTGGCTGGATTCCCCAGAACCTGCGCGAGGGGCTGATGCGGCGCCTGAATGCTCTGGGCAGCTCCGAACGCAAACTCGCCTATGCGCTGAGCCTGTTCGAAAGCATCGCGCCGCGTGAGGCGCTCCCCCACATCACCCAGCTGAGCGAACGCGCCGTCGAGAAGGGCGTCGCGGCGCTGCAGGCGTTAGGCTGGTTGGAAGCGCAAGGCGCAAGCGAACTGCGCTGGCGCAATCGGCTGTTCCGTGAGGTGGTCTATAGCGCGCAAGACCTGCGCGCCTTAGCGCTGGGACACGAACGCGCGGTGGATGCCCTGCGCGCCCTACAGGCGTCCGAGCAGATGATTGCCCAGCACCTCTGTCGATGCACACCGACGCCTGAACGGCTCTCAGAACTGCATGCGATTTACCTGCGCCTGCGCGCGAACCTGCCGCCGCGCCAACGGCTGGAACTTTTGGACGCATGTTTGGCATGGGCGTCCCAGTTGGGCGACACTGGGAAGCGCGTCCAACTGCTCTGCGACCGTCCGTACCTGCTGTTCCCACTGCCCGATGGTTTGCTCCACGCGCTGGACGCCTCGCAACAGGCGTTGGCGGCGTTAGAAGCGCACCCAGAAGCCGACCCAAACCGTGAACTGCGCACGCAGGTACTATGCGCCCGCGCAGGGCAGCTGACCCAACTCGGACGCGCCCGGGAAGCCCAGGAGAGCCTACAGGAACTGCTCGCAACGCCCAACTTGGACGACCCGCAACGGCTGATGGCGGAGCTGAGCCTTGCGTATGTGTGCGCGTGTCAGGGCGACCTGCGCCGCGCCTACGAAATCCATCGCAATGTGTGGACGCGCCTGCGCCACAACGAGGCGTGGCTAAGCCGATGGAGCGGCGTGCTACACTACA
>JBKBKS010000013.1:9972-30244 GCA_046294565.1 Fimbriimonadales bacterium | reverse complement strand
ATTAAAAGACTTTTAGTTAATCTTCTAAGCATTAAAATATCAAGTACCATAAACGGTATAAATTTTTGACATTCAATCAGCAGTACACGCGCCGCACACAGTCCCACGCCCTTGCAGCGGGTTGCGCAAAGGCGCGATATCCAACTCTGAAGCGAATGCCTATCTCGTCTCATTGCCAGATCCTCCTCCATCGTTTGAATTCCCTCGGAGGCGTTCGGTTCGGCTATCACTGCCTTCAAACCTCCTATCGGGAAGAATCGCACTTATAGAATCCCCCAAATGCCCCAAAATGTGACAGGGGGGCAGCGAAAATCGGGGGGAAAATCGCCCGTTTTTCACTCCAACAGGCGTTTGAGGCGTTCACGGGCGCGGTGCAGGCGTTGGCGCAGGCACTCAGGGGAGGCTGTCCGAAAGGGTCATGCCTTGCTGTAGGCGAAGCAGCAGCTGTAGGCGCACCTCGGCGGCGCAATCCTCTGCGTCCGTTTCCGGCAGCCCTTTCTGGCGAAAAAAGCGCACGGCGCGGGCAAAACACCTTTCCAACCAGTCCAGCGTCTCTGCTGAGAACTCCATCGCTCCCCTCCAGCACCGTAGCCTATAGGAATATACCCTTCCTCCCCCGTCCACACATTCGCTCCAACTCCCAAGCACCCCAAGCAGGAGGAGCGGGCGCGGGGGCGAAATTCCACCAGCGATGAAGACCGCTGTGATACTCTGTGCGGGGCAGGGGGCGCGGTTCTGGCCCTACAACGAGGTGCGCCACAAAGCCGCAACCCCCATTATGAACCGCCCGAATGTGCGTCGCCTCGCCGAATCGCTCCAGCAGGCAGGCGTCGAGCGGCTGGTTGTGGTTGTCGGCGCGTTCGAGGCGTCGGTGCGCGCGGCGCTACACGGGCTGGAACTTCCCATCGCCTTCATCCGCCAAAGCCAACCCACGGGCACTGCCCACGCCCTGCTCCACGCCCTGCCCCTCATCGGCGAGGAGCCGTTCGTCGTGGCGTATGGCGACATCGCCACACCCGCTGAGACCATCCAGAGCCTCATCGCGCGCCACCACGAAACGGGCGCGATAGCAACCGTCGTCGCCCAAGCCTACCTGCCCGAACATGACCCGCGCGACTGGATTGGCGCACGCGCCCACGAGGGACGCCTCACCCACATCGAGGGGCATAGCACTGACACCCATTACCGACTGGGCGGGCTGTTCGCTTTCCAGCCGCATATCCGCGACGCGCTCAACGCCCACCCCGGCTTGATGACCAGCGTGCCCGTCGGCGGCATGCCCCCCTTAGAAGCCGAACTCGCCCAAACGCTCCAGACCCTCATCGAGCAGGGGCACGACATCCCCTATGTGGAGCCTGTCGGCTTTCTGGTGGACTTGGATAAGCCTTGGCACCTGTGGGAGGCGAACGCCCGCTGGCTGGACTACGAAGCCCATCGCCTCGAAACCGACCGTATCGGCAAAGACGCGCACATCGACGACTCCGCCGAAATCCACGGCAGGGTGGTCGTGGAAGAGGGCGCGACGATTGGCAAGCGGGTGGTCATTCACGGCAACTGCTTCATCGGGCGCGCGGCGCGCCTGCTCAACGGCGCCATCCTGCAAGGACACACGGCAATCGGCGCGCGCACCCGCGTCAGCGACTACTGCCTCGTCAGCCCGACCACTGTCATCGGCAACGGCTGTATCGTGGGGCACGACGCCGAAATCGAGGGCGTGATGCTCGATGGCAGCTTCTTGTATCACTACTGCGAGATTATGGGCGTGGTGGGGCAGAAGGTGGACATCGGCGCGGCGACCGTGTGCGGCACGCTCCGCTTCGACGACGGCGACACACTCCACACCATCCGCAACCGCCGCGAGCGCCCCGAATTCGGCGCGAACGGCACTTACTTCGGCGACTTCTCACGCACGGGAGTGAATGTCATCACGATGCCCGGCGTCAAGATTGGCGCGTATGCGTGCGTGGGCGCAGGCATCGTGGTCTACGAGGACATCCCCAGCCGCAAGCTGGTACTGCTCAAACAGGAACTCATCTACCGCGACTGGGGACCTGAGCGGTATGGATGGTGAGTTAAGTCTCCGCGTCGTGCGCTGTTGCGATATAGCCCAGCATGGTATCGCTTTCCCAGAGGCGGTCGGGCGCATGCGGCGTCAGCGGCTGACTACTGCTATCATCGGGCGGCGCAATCTGCCACACCTTGGGCAACCCTTTCTCCGTGTGCCACAGAGTGCGCTCCGCTTGACTGCGCATCGACGCCAGTTGCGCTCGACACCACTGCTCGCGGGCATAAAGGTTGGGGAACCGCTTTATCTTGAAGCGCACTTATCATACGGTGCAACGGCAACACGACCAAGCCGCAGCGGAGCGTGCTGGGCGCAGGGGCAATGTCGACGACGCTGCGATACAGCCAGTGTTCACCTGTGAATACGGCTACACGGCGTCATTGATGGAGCTCAGTTTGTCGCGCGCTATGCACAGGGCACAATACTCGGTGAGTTCCTTGATGGGCACGGCGATACTGGCGACAGCGAGGCTTGCGAACAGGCGGGGTTCGCCCGTCTCGGCGCAGCGGATAGCATCGATGACCGCGAGCGAGTTGCGTTTTGCGCTGCGCGCGCGCCCAGTGGCGAACCGATATCCATCAGGACGCTGCGTGCGGTCATCTCGAACACTTCGTACTTGGAGCTGAGTGTGCGCCCTGCCGCGTTCGCCCCCTCCACCAGGTAGGCTTCATCCACCAGTGGCTCCTTGATGCGGATGGGAGGAATCATACGGTACTGAACTTGCCAGTCATCGCGGTTGATATGGTTCGCGTTGCAGAAGTATTCCAGCTCCATCAGCGCGGCGTAGGCGTTCGCGTGGATGACCTCGCGCATGGAGGGGGAGATGCCCACTTCGTGCTGGAACACCGACGGCAAATAGAAGACGCCCACTAACTCGCCGTCCAAGTTCTGCTGTTGCAGGAGTTCGCGTAGCACCAGCGCGGTGTCAAAATAGATGCCCGACCCTGTGCCGCCGCAGAGCGAGGCGATGAGGTAGATACGCGGTTGACTGCTAATCACACGGACTTTGTAAGGTACAGTCGCCATCAGAGCGCGCACCTGCTCTTCCACTTGCATGATTTCCTGAACCGCGCGCTGCAGGCGTGGGTAAACCGCATCGAACGAGGCGTGAAAGCCGAAGCGTCCAATCGGGCGAATACCCGCGGCGCCGTCGGCGTTACGAAGCAGCCCTACATTCACATCACCGTTCAGAAACTCCAGATATGAGTGGAGCGCGCGATTGCGTCGCCACTCGTCGACAATCTGCTCGGGATGAGCAATCGATAGCGTCAGGATCTCGTCGGAAGTTGCCTCCGCAAGGTTTGGCTCTTGTGACATCGCGCCCTGATCCGTGTCTACATATACGAATCGGATGAGACCTTGCGTGTCGTAGCGTTCGCGAAGTATCTGTTTAAGACGTCGCGCGGTGTAGACCCCACTGCCGCCCAGACCAACCACTAAAAAAGCATCATCGATAGGAGTTTCTACTACCCACCCCAACTGCAGGCAAACTTGCTGAAGTCGGTGATCCTCTGTTGCGACCCACTGCGCCCCGACCTGTTTGGCAGTCACGATGAGCGCCGCACCAGTAGGGCATACACCAAGATCATACTATCTACCGCGCGAAGCGCAGGCTCAGAAGAGGAGATCACTACGCTCAATCGCCACCTCTTCGCTCTGAGTACCTCTGCAGAACGGTTTCAGTTTGTTGGAAAAGACCACATCCCAATCAGGCTGCGAGTGGGGGCGTATCAAGATGCCTACACTCGTCTCCTCAAGAACCACCAGCGATGGGTGTCCCCACTTTGCTAACCACTCTTCGGGGATTTGCACCTGTCCGTTCGCCCGAATAGCAACGATAGGCATAGTTTCACCTTATGTATTGTGCCCCAGTGTTTTCGCCCTACGATCTGCGCTGGCAAATCTTGCGCAGGAGAGCAGCTGAGGAGCTGGAGCGCGTTTTTGAGCATGCTGTGTACCATGTGCGTCGTCTGTAGCGGCGCCACCCCTGTTGGCGTGTTTTTTTTGCCCTCACCGCACCCTCCCACTGTGTGGTGGATGGGAGCGTCCCGTGGGATTGGCATCCTACGAAAGCGCAGGTGCGACGCCATTCGTGGCGTCGGACAGGTTTGGTGCAACGCCATTTGTGGCGTCGTAGCGTCGGCGTCCCCGCAGACAAGCAACGCTTGGACGGGATTGTCCAAGCCACACTGCGTAGCGCCACCGTCCCCGCCGACGAAACCCCACCCACCGCGTAGCGCCGGCGTTTTTCCGTCAGCGAGACGCTGACGCTACGCACCACGCCCCAGCGTAGCGCCACCGTCCCCGCCGCTCCCAGTGCTCGGACAGGAATGTCCAAGCCACGGGATGTCCCAACGGTGCAGGTATAATGCTGGAGGGTGATATCGATGGCGAACCCATTCGTCGGAATGAACCCCTACTTGGAAACCAGGCGGCTCTGGGGCGATTTTCATCATCGCCTGATAACCTACATCAGCAGCACGCTGCAGACGCAGATACGCCCGCGCTATGTGGCGCGTATCGAGGAGCGCGTCTATGTGGAGGAGACCCGCCGCGAAATCGTGCCCGATGTCGTCGTGTTGCGCACTCAAGCCCGCACTGCCACTGCCCTGCTGGAGAAACCCTACGACCCACCACAAATCCTGCGCGTGGAAGAAGAACCCCACACCGAAGGCTTCGTGCAAATCTACGACCGTGAGCAGGGAATGCGGCTGATTACCGTGATTGAAGTGCTTAGCCCCACCAACAAGGAGCCGAACACGCAAGGGCGCGCGTTGTACCTGCGCAAGCAAGCGGAGATTCTCAAAAGCGAGGTGCATCTGGTGGAGATCGACCTGCTGCGTGGGGGCGAACACACCCTCGCGCCGCCGCAGGCGCGTCTGCGCGAGCAGGTGGAGACGCCGTGGCACTATATGATTAGCATTAGTCGGGCAGATGAGCCGTACCTGTTTTGGCTCTATCCGCGCACGGTTCGGGAACGGCTGCCTGTAATCCCTGTGCCGTTGGCGGTGGGGGATAGCTTCGCGCAGTTGGACCTGCAGGCGTTGGTGAACCAGTGCTACGAGGACGGAGTGTACGAGGCGAGTATTGATTATCGTCAGCCGCCGCCCCCGCCACCGTTCAGCGAGGAGGATATGGCGTGGATCGACGCGCTCCTCAAGGCGAAGGGGTTGCGCTGAGTCCGCGAAGCGGCTTATGACAAGGCTCGCCTTCGGAATTGTCATTTTCGGCATCGGGCTGTTTGCTCTGCTCAAGCCTGTGCATATCGACGATACGGTGGTGCTGCATGTCGCGCAGAATATTTTGCATGACCCGTTGCGTCCGTTCGCAGGCGAGTTTTTCTGGCTGGAGACGCCGCAGGCGCTGGCGAAAGTCACCACGAACCCGCCGCTGGTGAGTTATTGGCTGGCGCTGTTTATCGCGTTGGGAGGCTATCGCGAGTGGCTGTTGCACTTGGCGTTCGCGCCGTTTGTGGCGTTGCTGGGCTGGGGTATGTATCGGCTCACAGCGCGTTGGCTGGGTCAGGCGTGGGCGTGGTGGGGCGTGGGGTGGATTATGCTGTCGCCAGCGGTGCTGCCGGGGATGAATTTGATGCGCGATGTGCCTGCGCTGGCGCTGTTTGTGAGTGGATTGGCGTGCTGGGTGGAGGGGCTGGCGCGGGGCGATAGGCGGTACCTGTTGGCGGGGGCGTTTCTGGGCGGGCTGAGCGGACTGGCGAAGTATACCGCGCTGGTCTGGATACCGCTGGCGCTGGCTTATACGCTACAGCAGCGCGCGTGGCGACGCCTCGGCTGGCTGCTGATTGCGCTGTTGCCCATCACGCTCTGGTCGGCGCATAACTGGTGGGTGGATGGCGAGGTGCATCTGCTCTATCTGTGGCAGGAGCGTCGTGGGAGCGCGCCGTGGGCGGCGAAGTTTCTGCCGGGCGTGGCGGGGTTGGGCGCGAGTTCGCTGCTGGTGTGGGGTGCGCTGGCGCGTTGGCGGAGCGTGCTGGGGACAGGCTGGCTGTGGAAGAACGCGCTGATTGTGCTGGGGTGCGTGGGGTTGGTGTATTGGCATGTGCGGCTGTTTGATGAGCGCGCGGTGTATGCACAGACGCTGTTTTGGTTGGCGTGTGGGGGTGTATTGTTGGGTGTGGCGGGATTGCGTGGCGTTGCGCCTTCACCCCCAGCCCCTCTGTCAAAGGAAGCGGAGGGCGGCGGCGCCGCTGTTCCGCTGCATGGGGGAGGGGTTCGGGCTGAGGGCGTTCCCCAGTTTCTGCGGCTCTGGCTCTTGCTGGGCTTGGCGGCGGCGACTTGGGGCGTGCCGTTTCAGGCGATGCGCCACCTGCTGTATGTGCTGCCGCCGCTGACGCTGCTGTTGCTGACCGTAATCGGTAGGCGTCCGAGCCTGCTTCTCCTGCAGGGCGTGTTGAGCCTGCTGGTGATGGCTGCCGACTACGAGTACGCCGCTTGCTACAAGCGCGCCGCCTCCCACTTCGCCGAGTTATTCGCGGGCGAGCGCGTGTGGTATGCAGGGTCGTGGGGGTGGATGTTCTACGCGGAGCAGGCGGGCTTTTGCAAGTTGTTGCCCGACGGCGCAGGGCTACAACGCGGGGATGTAATCCTTGTGCCCCAACGCGCCTACAAAGCCCCCTTACCCCCCGACTTCGAGCGCAACACGGTGCTGATTGAGGAGCGCGTGTATCCGACCGTGTTGCCCATGCGCACGATGGACTTTGAGGGCGCGGCGTACTACGCCCTCATCCGCACGAACGCGCCGTTCCGCTTTGTGCTGGATAACGAAACGCCTTTGGAGGTCGCACGCGCCTATCGATGGAATCCCCCACGCTGAGCCTGATTGTGCCGCTGTATAACGAGTACGCCAACCTGCCAGAACTGCTGAGGCGGTGCGTTGCTGCGCTGGAGGCGACAGGGGCGCGATGGGAGCTCATCTTGGTGGACGACGGCAGCGATGACGGCAGCTGGGAGATGGCGCAGGCGGCGGCGCGGGCGGACACGCGCGTGCGGGCGCTCCGCCACGCCACACGACAAGGCAAGACCGCCGCCTATCGCACCGGTTTCACCGCAGCGCAGGGCGAGTACCTCTTCACCCTCGACGCCGACTTGCAGGAGAACCCGGAGGCAATCGGCGCGATGTTGGGGCTATTGCAATCGGGCGCGGCGGATATGGTGGTCGGGTGGCGCAGGCGACGGCGCGACGCGCTGACCAAAGTGTTGGCGTCGCGCGTGTTCAACGGCGTGCTGCGCCGACTGTTCGGGCTGCCCCTGCACGACGCAAACTGCGGGTTCAAAGGCATGCGGCGCGAGGTCGCGCACGCGCTCTTGCCCTGGCTGGAGCGCGATTTCCACCGCTACCTGCCGCTAATCGCCCAGCGATTAGGCTATCGCATGGCGCAGGTGGAGGTCGCTCACTGCCCACGCGCCCACGGCAAGTCGCGCTACGGACTGGAACGCTACGGGCGCGCTGTGGCGGATTTGTGGCGTCTGCAGAAGCAGTTGCCTAAGAGACACTGATATTTGAATCGTGTGGCATACTGTTGGCGAAGGCGTCTCAACGACGATACCCCTTGCAACAGATAGGACGCTTGGCGAGTCTTCGCAATTCAGAGGTGATTGTGATGAAACGCAGAGACTCAATCGCGCTTGCGATTATTATCGGAGCTATAATGGGCGCTACTATGTCTACTGCCTCCGCTCAGTCAATTATATGGCTGGGAATGCTGCAGGGAAGTATTGAGAGTGTTGCCCAAGACATCTCGGCTGATGGACGCACTATCGTCGGTGAGAGCGACGGGACCGCTGTTCGCTGGCGAAATCTTAACATCGAGCGTTTAACCTCTGGAACTGCTCACGGTGTTTCAGCAAATGGATCTGTGATAGTAGGCAACTATATGTATAGTGCTCTAAGATGGGTCAACGGAGAAGCACAGGATATCTCTCCCGAGCCGCCTGGACCATTCTACAACACCTCGAACGATGTTTCTGCAGACGGCGCGATTGTCGTTGGGACAACGCTTGGCAACTTCGGGCAGGGATGGTCTCCACGGGCGTGGCGTTGGCAGAACGGGAGCGCACAGTACCTGAACTGTGAACACTGTCAAGCAAGAGCTGTTTCTGGAAATGGAAGCGTCGCAGTAGGTATAGTGACAGTCAACGAGAACTCAAGGGCATTTCGCTGGATAGGCGGCACACTGCAGCAACTGGGAACATTAGGCGGCGACAATAGTTACGCCTACGATGTGTCGGCAGATGGCGAGGTCGTGGTTGGCAGCGCGCAGAACTCCAGTGGTGTGTGGCGTGCGTTCCGATGGCGCGCGGGCGCGATGCAAGATTTGGGCGTGCTCCCGCAGCATCCACACGCATCGTATGAAGCTCTCGCCGTCTCTGCAGACGGCAACATCGTGGTGGGGGCGTTCGGCGACTACTCCAACCGACGCGCCTTCCGTTGGACACCTGACGGCGGTATGGAAGACCTCAACGAGACCTACGCCGATGCGTTGAACGGCGCGCGTTTGGCGGAGGCGTTAGCCGTCTCGCCCGATGGTAAGTTTATCGTGGGATACGGCTATCGAAGCGCGTGGAGCACATATCGCGAGGCGTTTCTGCTGGACACTCGTCAACTCCCGCGCCCGCGCATCGAGTCGGTAACTCTTCAAAATGACTGTCAGGGCCCCTATTTCGAGGGGTTCGCCGCCGCGAACGCCGTCGTGGTAAAGATTTCGAACTGGAACGGCGATCAGGGTGTCGTGCGTATGCGCTTACCGACAGGCGTGGTGCGCACAATCAACGCAACGAGTAATACAATCACTATTCCCATCGATCTCGGATCGGATTTGGTCTATCCACGCGGCGGCGGCTGGTGCGATGTGGAGATCACAGCCTACAACGCTCAGGGGGTTCTGTCTGAGACACGAGTGCTGAAGTTCTACACGGTCGGGTTGCCGCCGTCGTTGCGCCCGCCCGCATGGCTGATTCCGCCGGAGGGTGTGGCTTGTAATACCAGCGGCAAGACGCGCTTGCGCTTCTTGGTGAAGATACCGCTCTCTGCTAATAACGCGATAGCGTCGGTTCCAGCGCGGTTGCCCTTCATGAGCGATACGAAGTGGGGACAGCGCACGGAGTGGTTTACCGCAGAGGTGGAGGTTGAAGCCAACTCGATGACCTTCCCCAACAGCCAACTGCAGGGCACGGCGACGCTCAAAGTGGGCAGAAACATTAGTGGCGAGTACCAGCCACAAGTGCGCCTGCCGAGAAATCGCGTCGCCATCGTGAACTGCGATTGGGAAGTGGGCGGCGGGGCGTCTGGCACTTTTCAGCTCACGCCAACTTTTTATCTGGAATCGCTCAACCTTACCACTGAGGCGCGCGCAGGATTGGAAACACCGAACCTGCTGCCCATTCTGATTGCTACCTGCTGCACACCTCTGACCCCCCTATCAGAAGTCGCCGAACTGTATGGGCGGTTCAATCTCGGCGCGGCGGGCAGCATCACCCTCTACGACGCTGACGCAGGGCTGGGATTCCGAGAATCGGAGCTGAATCTCTCGCTGGGTGGAGAGCTCGTGCTCAGCACTCGCCGAGACTGGAAAGATTATGTGTACTTAGAAGGAACGGCGGGGGTTGAACCGTTCATCCGTCTCCAGTTCCCAGGAACGCCTCAAAATGCCGCGTCCTTCAGAGGTGTGCCGTACATACGCCAAGTAGGCATCAGTGGGTTCCTCCGAGCGAAAGTGTGCCTCCTGTTCCTTGAGCGGACGCATGATATCCTGAGTGGACACTATGTCTATCCGAGCGATGCGATGGGGATGCTGGGACTGCCCGAATGGCTGCAGAGCGGTTCTCACAGCGGCTGGCAACCAATGCAGCGCCCATACCTCTATCAAGGCGAGTATCACAAGTTCGTCGCCGACAGCCAGTTCTTCCCTCAAAATGGCGGCGACGACCACACTGAGACCATCCTGATACAGAATCTGTTCCCCATAGCTGCGCCTGCGCTGACCCTGTATAACGGCTACCCAGCGATTGCGTATGTGCACGACGATCCGAACCTACCGCCTCATCAGATGGCAGAAATCCGAGTGCTGATGCAGCGACCTGACGACACATGGCAAAATATGGTGGTCACTCAAGATACGGCGCTGGATAGCCAGCCCCACCTTGCCGTAGACGCCAACAACAAACTGGTCGCCGTCTGGATGCGCATGGAGAATGTGAGCGACCAGCCCGACCCATCACTGCGCTTGCCGAAAGGCGAAATCGCTTACGCGGTATACGACGCTACGAACGGTACATGGAGTGCGCCTGCGCTCATTACACAAGATACAGTCCTTGACGCGCGCCCACGCCTCGTGCGCGGCGCGGATGGGCAACTGTACCTTGTCTGGCTCAAGTTCCCGACCAATCAGTTCTCTGTTGACCTGACGCAGAATCCCTCCATACACAGTGAAATTTGGGTGGCTCGTTGGGACGGATCGGCGTTCGTGGATGTGCACCGCGCTATCGCCAACGCTGATACGCTCAGCGCTGCGCTGGTTGTCGACAGTAATGGGAAACCAACCCTTGTGTGGAGCCGCTACCCCGACTCGCGCCTGTTCTTCAGCACGCTGGAAAACGGTGTGTGGACAACGCCTACGCAGGTATGGAGCGACTCACGACCTCAAAGCAATCCCATCCTCACGCTGGACGCGAACAATCGCCCCGTACTCTACTTCGTGCGCACAGTTGCACACCCCCAACTCGAGGAATACGACCAGCAGGAGCTGCGTGTGACGGACTTCACAGGCGGCGCATGGAACACGCCTGTAAAAATCTTGCAGGTGGAGTCGCTGAACGACTTGCAAGTGGTGGCAGGCGCCTCGGGCAAAGTCGCAGTTCTGTGGAACCGTTCGTCGGCTGGCGGCGTCGATGTATGGAGCGCGCTCTATGAACCAGCTATCGGGCACTGGTCGGCGCCTATGCGACTTACGCGCGATGAGCGCACCTACGAACATCAGCTGAGCGCTGTGATGGACGCTTCGGAGACCCCTATCGCGGTCTACCTCAAGCGTCAGCAAACTCAGCGTGAGGAGACAGTCGAAGACGATGCGGGCACCCCCCATACGGTCACTGTCACCGAGTTAGGGCGAGCCGACCTTGCTCTGTTGCGCTACACCCCGAGTGTAGACCTGACCCTTGAGAGATTCCGTGTCGATCCGCCCAGCGCGTCGCCAGGGCAAACTGTGGAACTGATTGCACAGCTGTCCAATCTTCGCACCAAAGGAGCGCAGAATGTCGCCGTGCGCTTCTACGATGGCGCCCCGAACGCAGGAGGGACGGCGATTGGCACGGTCACAGCGACGCCCAATCCGCTTCCAGGCGGCGGCGGTGGCGTAGCACGATTGTCGTGGACGGTTCCCAACGATGGGCGTCCGCGCACGCTCTACGCCCTCGTAGACCCGGATAACACCATTCCAGAGGTAGATGAGTCGAATAACAGCGCAAGCCTGCCGTTGGCGGCGTTAGACTTCGCAGCAGGCGCGCCCCGACTGGTTCAATACCTCCCCAACGGTGGTATCGAAATCCAGTTCGTCATCGAGAACCCCTCTAATGTGTCGCCCACAGGGCATCTCGCATGGCAGCTGCGCCAAGATAGCCCGACGGGCGCGATTCTCGCTCAGGGAACTGTTCCCGCTCCTGCCGCGCGACAGCAGGTGTCGCTCAATCACATCTGGACGCCTACCACCCCAGGACGCTACCAGCTGTGCTTGATTGTTGACCCCAGCAACCAGTATGACGAGAGCGACGAGGCGAATAACACGGCGCAGGGCGAGATTCCCCTCCTCCCCGACCTGCTTCTCAATCCCTCGATGACGGAGATCGAGCGCAACGCTATGCAGATACAAGTGCGCACCGTTGTCCACAATCGTGGTGGGCACGATGTAGGTTCGTTCACTGTGCAGGCGTTGAACGGACCTCCAGGAGTCGGCTCGCCCCTTGCGACGCACACAATTAGCGGTCTTCCGCGAGGCGGCAGTCGCGCGCTCTCGCTTCAGTTCACAACCGCGCAGCGGCTCTCACGGGTGTGGCTGGTCATCGATGCCGATAACGCCGTTCAAGACGCCAACCGCGCGAACAACCTGCTTATCCTCAACCTGAGCTGGAGTGAGGGCGATGTGAACGGCGACGGCTGCGTCGACGATGCAGACCTACTGGAGGTGTTGTTCAACTTCGGACAACAGGACATCAATCTGCCTGCCGACCTGAACGACGACGGTGTTGTAGACGACGCTGACTTGCTCTTGACGCTCTTCAACTTCGGCGCGGGCTGCGGCGGTTAGGACGCCTCCTGAGCCTGTGTCGCAAATCCCAAAAGCTGCGCCCAGTACTACTCTGGGCGCAGCAGACCTCTGCGGAATCTGGTACTCACAAGGTGTTGCTCGAACCTTAGGTATAATCTTCCTGCTAACGCAAGAGGAGGCAAATAGATGCTACAACCGTTCACTTCCGAGAGCGTGACGGAAGGTCACCCTGATAAGTTGGCAGACCAGATTAGCGACGCGGTTCTGGATGAGTGCTTGCGGCAAGATGCACAGTCGCGGGTGGCGGTGGAGACGCTGCTGACGCGCGGGTTGGCGGTCGTGGCGGGCGAGATTACCACCCACGCCTATGTGGAGATTCCCGAGGTGGTGCGCCGCGCCATCAACGAAGTCGGCTACACCCGCACCGAGTACGGCTTCGAGGGCGACACCTGCGGCGTGATGGTGGCGATTCAAGAGCAGTCGCCCAACATCGGGCAGGGCGTCGACACCGGCGGCGCAGGCGATCAGGGCATGATGTTCGGCTTCGCCTGCAACGAGACGCCTGAACTGATGCCGCTGCCCATCACAATTGCCCACGCGCTCACCCGCCAACTCACCGAAGTGCGCAAAGCGAACCCCGACTTGGGATTCCGACCCGACGGCAAGTCGCAGGTCACCGTGCTGTACGAGAACGGCGTTCCCAAAGCCATCGATACCGTCGTCATCTCCGCACAGCACGACCCCGAACTCAATCAAGCGCAGGTGCGCGAGCGCGTGCTGGAACAAGTCGTCAAGCCCGTGCTGGAGCGATTCGCCGACCGCGTGGACATCCACGCCAAACACTACTATGTGAACCCAACGGGCGTGTTCGTGATTGGCGGACCACAAGCCGACACGGGCGTCACAGGACGCAAGATTATTGTGGACACCTACGGCGGCTACTGCCGACACGGCGGCGGCGCGTTCTCGGGCAAAGACCCCACCAAAGTCGACCGCTCGGCGACCTATATGGCGCGCTACTTGGCGAAAAACATCGTCGCAGCCGGTCTGGCGGACAAACTGGAGATACAGGTCTCCTACGCGATTGGCGTGGCGCAGCCCGTGTCGCTGCTGCTGGAGACCTTCGGCTCCCACAAAGTCGACCCCGCCAAGATTGTCAAGCGTATCCAAGAGTCGTTCGACCTCAGTCCGCGTGGGATTATCCAGTTCCTGGATTTACAAAAGCCGCAGTATGTGCCCACTGCCAAGAATGGGCACTTCGGGCATCCGAGCTTCCGCTGGGAACAGCGCGACTCGGTACCCCTGTTCGCGGACTTGGCGTAGGGGATTACTGGCAAGGCTCTGGAATGCCTTGCTCATTACCGTAACCCTCAGTCGCCCCTCTGCTGCTATGCAGCAGAGGGGGAAATGCAGTTTTGAAAAGCGCGACCCTTGATTGCTCGAACACCCTCTGTTAGCGCTCTTGGGGCAACATCGGATGACGCCTCAGCGTCCTGAAGGCTCGCCGCACACGCCGCCCGGACACTCATACCAGCAACGAGTGGCGTTCGTCAACTTCACCACCGAGAGCATCACGGGCACTTCCACCAGCACGCCCACAACAGTCGCCAGCGCCGCGCCCGAATCGGGACCGAACAGCGTTATCGAGGTCGCCACCGCCAACTCAAAGAAGTTGCTTGCGCCAATCAGAGCGCCTGACGCTGCGATGTTGTGCGGCACACGGAAGAACTTCATCGCCAAATACACCAGCGACGAGTTAAAGTAGACCTGAATCAGGATAGGCACGGCAATCAGCGCGACATGGAACAGCCGGCTGGTGAGGTTGTCCGCCTGAAACGCGAAGATGAGCACCAGCGTGAGCAACAGTGCGCTCATCGCCACGGGGTGGAGCCGCTTCAGGAACCCCTCAAACCTTGTCTGACCCTTCGTGCGCAGCAGCACGGTTCGGGTAAACACGCCCGCTGCAAGCGGTATCACGATGAACACCAGCACCGAGTAGAACAGCACCGCGAACGGCACGGAGAGGCTGGACGCGCCGACCACCAGCAGTTGCACAATCGGCGCGAACAGCACCAACATCAGCAGGTCGTTCAATGCTACTTGCACCAGCGTGTAGCCCGTGTCGCCGTCCACAAGATAGCTCCACACAAACACCATCGCCGTGCAGGGCGCCGCCGCAAGGATAATCACACCGCTGTGTATTGCGCCGCCAACTCCGCGCCTATCCACGGCAAAAACAGCACCTGAAAGAAGAGGAACCCCAACGTGGCTTGGACCTTAGTCCAAGCATCCACGCACGGACAGGAATGTCCGTGCTACAGTGGCTGGGACATTCCTATCCAAGCGTGGGCGCGACGACTTGCCTAGCGTTGCCCCTGCGCGTTCTTCGCTGTGAGGCGAGCAGGCAATCTCAGGCGGAACTGACTGCCAGTTTCAGGTACAATTCCCGCGCTATGAATCAGGCGTTGATACGCAACTTCTGCATTATTGCGCATGTGGATCACGGCAAGTCCACTTTGGCAGACCGCCTGCTGGAGTTCACGGGGGCAATCCAGCGCGGCGCCGCCGTCGAGCAGGTGCTGGACACGATGGATTTGGAGCGCGAGCGCGGCATCACCATCAAGATGACCGCCGTACGCCTGCAATACACCGCCAAAGACGGCAACACCTACCAGCTCAATCTTATCGACACGCCGGGGCATGTGGACTTCACCTACGAGGTCTCGCGGAGCCTCGCGGCGTGCGAGGGCGCGATTCTGGTGGTGGACGCCGCGCAGGGCGTGGAAGCGCAGACGATTGCCAACACGAACCTCGCCTATAATCAGGGGCTGGCGATTGTGCCCGTGATCAACAAAATCGACCTGCCCGCCGCCGAGCCTGAGCGCGTCAAGGAAGAGATGGAACACGCGCTGCTAATTGACCCCGACGAGGTGATTCTGGCAAGCGCGAAAGAGGGCATCGGCATCGAGGAAATCTTGGACGCGATTGTGGAGCGCGTGCCGCCGCCCAAGGGCGACCCGAACGCGCCGCTGCGCGCCCTCGTCTACGACTCGCACTACGACGCCTATGTGGGCGTGGTCGCCTATGTGCGCGTCGTGGACGGCAGCGTGAAGCCCGGCGACAAGATTATGTTCATGTCGAACGGCAAAACCTTCGAAGTGGCGCAGGTGGGGTACTTTACGCCCAAGCTCTGCCCTGCCAGCGCGCTGCACACAGGCGAAGTGGGCTACATCACGGCGTCCATCAAATCGGTCAAGGACGCGCAGGTGGGCGATACGATTACCTCCGCTCTCAAGCCCGCCGACGAGCCGCTGCCCGGCTTTCGCAAGGTGAAGCCGATGGTGTTCTGCGGTCTCTACCCAGTGGAGGGCGACAAGTACGCCGACCTGCGCGACGCCTTAGAGAAACTGAGCCTCAACGACGCCGCGATTAGCTTCGAACCCGAAAACAGCGCGGCGCTGGGGTTCGGATTCCGATGCGGGTTCTTGGGCTTGCTCCACATGGAAATCGTGCAGGAACGACTGGAGCGCGAGTTCGGGCTGGAGCTGATTGCTACCGCCCCCAGCGTCGCCTACCGCGTCTACACGGAAGACGGCATTACGCTGGAAATCGATAACCCCACCCACTGGCTCAACCCCAGCAAAATCGAGCGCGTCGAGGAACCCATCGTGAACGCGACCGTGATGGTGCCGAACGACTATGTGGGCGCGGTAATGGAGTTGTGTATGAATCGGCGCGGCGAGTTCGTGCGGATGGAGTACCCCACGCCCCAGCGCGTTCTCCTCTACTACCGATTGCCCCTGAGCGAGATCCTGCTGGATTTCTACGACCAGCTCAAGACGCGCACGCGCGGCTACGCCTCGTTCGATTACGAGCCTGCAGGCTATCGCGAGGCGGATATGGTGAAGATTGACATTCTGATTAACGGCGATCCTGTGGACGCGCTGAGTTTCATCGCGCCGCGCGAACGCGCCTACCCCCGCGCCCGCGCCCTCGTAGAGAAGCTCAAAGAGGTCGTGCCGCGCCAGCAGTTCGAGGTGCGCATTCAGGCGGCGATAGGCGCACGAGTGATTGCCTCCGAGACGATTAAGCCGTTCCGCAAGAATGTGATTGCCAAGTGCTATGGGGGCGACATCACGCGCAAGCGCAAGCTGCTGGAGCGCCAGAAAGAGGGTAAGAAGCGCATGAAGCAGGTCGGCTCGGTGGAAGTGCCCCAAGAGGCGTTCCTCAGCGTGCTGAAGGTGAGTGATTAGGGGGCGCGCCTCCCAAACAGGTACAATCTACAGGAGGCGAACAGACGATGCCGTCGGAGATGATTCACGCTGGAAGGACATATCATCGACTCGCTCACGCTGTCGAAGGTGCTGGACATCCTCTCGTCGTATGAGGGGGTGCGCTACGAGGTGCGCCACGCGAAAATCGGGCACACTCGCGCCGAACCCAGCAAGTTCGATATCCTGGTGGAGGCGGACACGGACGAGCTGCTGGAGCGCGCCTTAGAAGCGGTGCAGCAGCACGGCGCGTATTTCGCGCACGCCGACGCCCAACTGCAACCTGCGCCCAAAGACGGCGTGTTCCCCGAAGATTTCTACTCTACCACCAACTTGGAGACCGCCGTGCGCGTGCATCACCGCTGGGTGCCCGTGGAGAACATCGAGATGGACTGCGGCGTGCGCGTGTGGCAGGAGCAGGGGCGCTGGCGCGCGGCGACCGTGCCGATGGCGCGCGTGCGACAAGGCGACCTGATTGTGGTGGGGCACGAAGGCATCCGCGTCAAGCCGCCCGAACGACGCGACCCGACCTCAGTGTTCGCCTTCATGGGCAGCGATGTCTCATCCGAGAAGCCCAAAGAGCGCGCCGTGCGCGGCGTCGCCGACGAAGTGCGCAAAGCCAAAGCGCGCGGCGAGAAGGTGTTGTTCGTCGGCGGACCTGCCATCATCCACACAGGCGCAGGTCCCTACCTGGAGCAACTCATCCGCAACGGCTGGATCGATGTGCTGTTCGCTGGCAACGCGCTCGCCGCACACGATATCGAATCGGCTATCTACGGCACTTCGCTCGGCGTCTCGCTGGATTTGGGTTCGCCCGTCACGCATGGGCATCAGCACCACATCCGCGCGATTAACCGCATCCGCGGGCTGGGCGGGCTGAAGCAAGCAGTGGAGCAGGGCGTACTCACCAAAGGCGTGATGTATACCTGCGTGAAGTATCAGGTGCCGTTCGTGCTGGCAGGTAGTATCCGCGACGACGGTCCGTTGCCCGAAGTGATTACCGATGTGCTGGACGCTCAGGACGCCATGCGCGCGCATGTACCCGGCGTCGGCGTGGCGATTATGGTGGCGACCACGCTCCACTCGGTGGCGACAGGCAATATGCTCCCTGCCTCCGTGCGCGTGTTCTGTGTCGATAGCGACGCCGACACGGTCATCAAGCTCGCCGACCGCGGCACGCACCAGACCTTCCCGATAGTCACCGACTGCCACTTCTTTATGAAGGAGCTGGCGTTGCAGTTGGTAGAGCCGTTCCGCAAGTAGTGGGCGGGGCTACGCCGCTTGCCGACGGTTCTGCAAGCGCGGCAGCCCCCACTGCACAAGCTTTTGCCATAACGCCTCGGGGTTCACAGGCTTGATGAGGTAGTCGTCCATCCCTGCGGCGATACACTTCTCGCGGTCGCCCTCCAAAGCGTTGGCAGTGAGCGCGATAATGGGGATACGCGCGTCGGATGCTTGCGCCTCGGCGCGGATGCATCGGGTGGCTTCATAGCCATCCATTTCGGGCATCTGGCAGTCCATCAGCACGAGGTGGAACGGCTCCCGTGCCAGCCACTCCAGCGCTTCGCGCCCGTTGGAGGCAATCTGAACCGCCGCTCCCCACTTCTCCAAAGTGCGCCGTATCACCTTCTGGTTGACGGGGTTGTCTTCTGCGACCAGCACACGCAGTCCTGCGAGGTCGGCGGCGTTGTTGGCGCGGCAGGAGCATTCCGAGTTTGCCTGCGTGGGCGGCTCGGACACAGGCAACGCGAGTTCGAACCAGAAGGTGGCGCCTTGCCCTGGCGCGCTGACGACGCCCATGCGCCCGCCCATCCGCTCGATCAACTTGCGCGAGATGGCTAAGCCCAGTCCTGTGCCGCCGTACTTGCGCGTGGTGGAGCCGTCGGCTTGGCGGAACGGCTCGAAAATCTGCGCCTGCTTCTCCAGCGGAATGCCAATCCCCGTATCTTGCACCTCGAAGCGCAGGTGGAGACGCCCCTCGAGCGTATCCCGTAGTTGCACGCGCACGACCACCTCGCCTTGCTCGGTGAACTTGAGGGCGTTGCTGACGAGGTTCAGCAGCACCTGTCGCAAGCGCACGGGGTCGGCGAGCGCATAGAGGCTCACATCGTCGGGCACATCGGCGCGCAGGCTCAACTCCTTCAGTTGCGCTTGCGGGCGCATCATCTCGCAAACCTCGCGCACCAACGCCTTGAGGTCGGTAGGAATCTGTTCCAGCTGCAGCTCGCCCGCTTCCAACTTGGCAAGGTTGAGGATGTCGTTGAGGATGTCCAGCAGATGTTTCGCGCTGGTCTCGGCAGTGTCGAGCAGGTCGCGTTGCTCACTGGTGAGCGGCGTGTCGCGCAGGAGGTTCAACATCCCAATCACGCCGTTCATGGGGGTACGGATTTCGTGGCTCATGTTGGCGAGGAACTGCGTGCGGGCTTGGGCGAGTTGCTCGGCTTCGTGTTTGGCGGCGAGGAGCGCGCGGCGCGACTGCTCGTTGAGAACCGCCATCGCCAGCAGCTCGCCCAACTGGTTTAGGAACGCCTCCTGTTGGGGGGCAAGTTGCTGCCCCTGCGCACGACAACCAGAACAGACGACGATGGCAATCCCCATCGCGCGTCCCATCCAGCGCAACGGTATCAGGAACGCAAGCCGCTCGCGCTCTAACCGAATCTGCATCACGCGCACGCGCTCAGATTGCCACTCGGCTGCGATAAGGGTTGACCAGCTGCGTTGAAAATGGGCTTCTTGCGCGCCGGCTGCATGGACAAGTTGCAGCTCGCCTCCGTGCTGCTCCCAGACGGCGAGAGTGGCGTCCTCGCTGAGTGCGCCTCCCTCCACGAGGATTGCCCGCGCGTCGCAGATACGCGCTTGGAGCGGCGTCTCGCCTTGCAACGCCACAGCGACGCGCATGAGCAGTTGCTGCAGCGCGGCGTGTTTGACGCGCTCCTGCTCTTGCAGTACCTGCGCGGTGATGTCGTACTGGATACCGCAGTACCCCAGTAGCGCGCCCGATTCGTCGGTGATGGGCGCGATCACCCCCTCCGCCCAGTAATGCGTGTCGGGGCTGAACTCCACGCCGTTATCGGGCGTTTTGAGCGCGACGCCCTTTTTGCGGTTCAGAAACCGCCCCCGAAACTGTTCCCCCCGATGGAGAACCTCAAACAGCTCGGTATAGAACGATTCGGGCATCAAGCCGCTCTTGATAATGTTCGGGCGTTGCCCCAGCGCGTCCGCCAGCGTGTAGCCCGTAAGCGCAGTGAACGCAGGGTTCACATACTGAATACGGAACTCTGTATCGGTCAGCATCACAGCCGCGGGCGAAGACTCGACAGCACGCTGAAGGCGTATGAGTTGCTCGTTTTGGAGCCTGGCTGTCTCGTAGGCGCGACCATTAATCCGATATAGCACCGCGCCGACGATGCCCACCACCACTAACGCCGTCAGCAACGCCTGTAGGTACAGTGCAGGCGTCAGCGAGAGGCCCATGCCCCAACGCACGGCTATCAGCTGCAGCACGAACACTGCCACGAACGGGCGCGTCATGCTACAGAGCGTCCCCACGAACGGCTTACACTGTCGCATAGCTGCCATGGGGTTCTTCCACATTCAGGGCAGCTATGGGAGTGTGCGTTGCGGGGTGGGGGCCCCCCCGGGGGGGGGCACGCGGGG
>JBKBKS010000013.1:0-9962 GCA_046294565.1 Fimbriimonadales bacterium | reverse complement strand
TTCTCCCACTATCCTGACAGTCTTGGGATTGCGGGGGGCTGTTCGACGAAAACATCGCCTTCCCACCGCGTGGTTCAGAGCATCAGCAGGGGGTTCTCCAACACCTGCTTGAGCGTCTGCAGGAACTGCGCCCCGACCGCGCCGTCAATCACGCGATGGTCGCACGACATCGTGATCTTCATACGCTGGCGCGGCGTAATCGCGCCGTCGTCGCCCACCACCGGCACACGCTGCGTCGCCCCGACCGCCAGAATCGCGCTCGCAGGCGGGTTGATAATCGCCGTGAACTGCTCGATGCCGAACATGCCCAAGTTGGAGATGGTGAAGGTGTTGCCTGCCATCTCGTCGGGCAGCAGTTTGCCGTCGCGCGCCTTTTGGATGAGTGTCTGCGCCTCTTGCGCAATCCGGCGCAGCGATTTGCCCTCGCAGTGTTTTAACACTGCCACCAGCAGTCCCTGCTCGGCAGCCACTGCGACGCCGATGTGAATCCCGTCGGGATGCACGAGCTGCCCCTCCTGATAGCGGGCGTTCACGACGGGGTGCTGCTCCAGCGCGACGGCGCACGCCTTGATGATGAGGTCGTTTACGCTGACGCGCACGCGCTCATCGAGCTGGTTGAGCTGCTGGCGTAGCGCGAGGGCGTGCTCCATATCGATTTCCATCGTGAGGTAGAAGTGGGGGATGGTCTGGTGGGCTTCGGTGGTGCGCTGGGCGGTGATTTGGCGCAGGCGGTTGAGCGGCTCCGCACGCGCTTCCGCGGCGCTGGGCGCGGGAGCAGGCGTGGGTGCGATCGCCGCCGCAGGCGCACCTGCAGACGCGGCGGCTTTCTGCGCCTCGATATACGCCAGCACATCGCGCTCCACGATGCGCCCTTTGGGACCCGTACCTTGCACCTGAGTCAGATCAATGCCGTGTTCGGCGGCGATTTTGCGGGCGAGCGGTGAGGCGAGGACGCGCGCGTCGCCGTCGCGCGGGGCATGCGCGGGCGTCGGCGCAGAAGGCGCGGCGGCGGGGGCAGGCGTCGCTTGCGCAGGGGCGGTCGCTTTGCCGTCCGTGTCGCTGGGCAGGCGCTCGCCCTCCTGCAGGATGTACGCCAACGGCGTGTTCACAGGCACAATCGCGCCTTCCTGCACGCGAATCCCCTTCAGCACGCCTGCCCCAGGCGCCTCGATCTCAACGGTCGCCTTGTCGGTGGCAATCTCCGCAATCGGCTCGCCCTCAGTTATGGCGTCGCCCTCGCTTTTGAGCCAGCGTACCAGCGTGCCTTCCTCCATCGCATCGCCCATTTTGGGCATAATAATCGTATGCATAGTTGCCTCCTTATGCCAATACTTGTTTCACAGCATCGATGACGCTCTGCTCGTTGGGTATCGCGAGCGCTTCGAGGTGCTTGTTGTAGGGCATGGGTACATCCGCGCCTGCAACGCGCAGCACGGGGGCGTCTAAGTAGTCGAAAGTATGCTCTTGGATTTGCGCGGCGATTTCCGCGCCGAAGCCCACGAACCGCCAGTCGTCGTGCAGGGCAATCGCTCGATGCGTGCGCCGCACCGATTGGAACACCGTCTCCCAATCGCACGGGATGAGCGTGCGCAGGTCAATCACTTCCACCTCGATGCCCTGCTCGGCGAGCGACTCGGCGGCGTTGAGGGCAAGCGTCACGCCGCGCGAGTAGGTGACGATGGTCACATCGCGTCCTGGTCGCTTCACATCGGCTCTGCCGAACGGGATGGTGTATTCGCCCTCTGGCACTTCGCCCTTGGTCAGGTACAGGCGCGGATGCTCGATGAACATCACGGGGTTGTGGTCGCGGATGGCGGTTTTGAGCAAGGCTTTCGCGTCGGCGGGCGTGCTGGGCAGCACGACTTTCAAGCCCGGCGAGTGCGCCAGCCACGCCTCCAAGCTGTGCGAGTGCTGCGCCGCAAGTTGCCTGCCCGGTCCTGCCGGACCGCGAATCACCATCGGCACGGCGCACGCCCCGCCCGACTTGTAGAGGATCTTCGCCGCGTGGTTGACAATCTGGTCGAACGCCAGCAGCGCGAAGCTCCAAGTCATCACCTCCACGACGGGCTTCAGCCCTTCGATCGCCGCGCCAATCGCGATTGAAATGAAGCCCGGCTCGGAGATGGGCGTGTCCCACACGCGCTTGGGTCCGTACTTTTGAAAAAGCCCTTCCGTCACTCGGAAAGTGCCTTGATACCGCCCGATGTCTTCGCCCATCAGGAACATATTCGGGTTGCGGTCTAACTCCTCTATCAACGCCTCTCGGATGGCTTCTCGGTAGAGTTTCGTTGCCATAGCGTGCTCCTACGGTGCAATTGCGGATATAGTGTACCTGAAAGCGGTACTGGTGGAAGCGTCGCCGACCTACGGCGATTTGAACTGGCTGCGTCAGGTGGAGACGGAGGCAGTGAACCTCATCCAGCCGTACAATCCCGAGCGGCGTTAGTCAGTCTCGCGGAGCGGAGGAGGCTTCTTGCGTGGGCTTGGGCGCGCCGCGCCAAGCGTTCAGGCGCAGCCAAATCAGGTCGCGCAGCATCCGCAGCCCGTCGCGCAGCAGGCGCACTTTGGAGCCTTCTTGGTGCATCCAGCGAATGGGCACTTCGGCGATAGCGTAGCCCAGCCGCTGCGCGTAGAACAGCGCCTCGAAGTCGAAACTGAAGCCGCTGAGCCGACAGCGCGTGAAGATTGCGTGCGCCGCCTCGCGCGTGAAGAGCTTGAACCCACACTGCGTGTCGTGGACGCCGCGCACTGCCAAGAGCTGCACCGCCTTATTGAACGCGCGCCCCGCCATTTCGCGATAGAACGGCTGACGCACCACCAGTTGCGATTCGCGCAGGGGACGCGAGCCAATCGCAATCGGATAGCCTTGATCTAAGTAGGGTTCCAGCTTCTCCAGCTCTTCGATAGGTGTGGCGAGGTCGGCGTCGCTAAAAAGCACGCGAGCGCCGCGCGCCCGCAAGATACCGTAGCGCACAGCATAGCCCTTGCCCTGATTAGGCTGGTACGCCAGCAGTTGCACCTGCGGATGCGCCTGCGCGAAGCGTTGCACAATCGCTTCGGTCGCGTCCGTGCTGCCGTCGCTGACCACGAGGATTTCGTAGGGGTCGCCGCGCGCGTCCAAGTATTCTGCAATGCGCTGCAGGGTGCGCTCGATACGCGCCGCCTCGTTGTAGGCAGGGACGACCACCGACAAGCGCGGCGCGGCGTCAGCCACCGAAGACCTCCTGTAGGGCGCGTTCAAACGCCTGCGTCGCCTCCTGCCCGAACAGACAGAACCGTACCCGTTTAAGGTTGGAGCCAGCCTCTATGTGCGTTTTGAGCGCCTGCATCATCACACGCGCGCCCTGCTCTATGGGGAAGCCAGCGACGCCCATCCCGACGGCGGGGAACGCAATGCTCTGCACATGGTGTGTCTCTGCGAGTTGCAAGCTGTGCGCCACGCTGCTCTGGATGGTCTCCGCCGTCGCCTTACCCCCAAGCGACATGCTGGCGGCGTGGATGACATAGCGCGCGGGCAGTTCGCCTGCCCCAGTGATTGCCGCCTCGCCCACTTGTATCGCGCCATGACGATTACATTCCTCTTGAATTGTGGGACCGCCTTTACGGGCAATCGCGCCTGCAACGCCGCCGCCCAAGATGAGTGCATTGTTCGCTGCGTTCACAATCGCATCGACGGCTTGTTCAGTGACGTCAGCCTCCAACACCTCGATTGCAACGCCACGGTAGGTTGCCGTAGTCATACAGGCTAATTCTACCCCGTTGCTGCGCTCACCTTCGGGTATTGGCGCGTGCTATCAGTTTTGCGAGTATAGTCCACCGCGCTCGGTTCCCATAATGCCCAGTGAGGGATGTTTATGGATCGAGCCATCCGTCGCTGGTTAGGGATGACGCTGGCGGGATTGTGGGGCGTCGGTGTGGCGGCGAGCCACGATATCGCCGCTCACGAATACTTGCGGCATCAGTACGCTTTTGCCGTGAACGAGGCGCGTGTGGCGCACGGGTCGCCGCCGCTGAAGTTGAACGCGCAGTTGTGCGAGGCGGCGCAAGCCTACGCCGAGACGCTGTTGGAGACAGGACAGCTTCAACACGCCGATGCGCACGGGCGACGCGCTGACTATCGCGCGATGCAAGCAGGCTATTTCTATGCGCACTTGGGCGAGAACCTCGCGGCGGGACAACTCAGCTGGGAGCGCGCCCTCGAGATGTGGCTGCAAAGCCCCTCACATCGCGATAACTTGCTGCGCGCCGAATATCGCGAGTTGGGCGTCGGGTTCTGCGCGGACGACACGAAGTCCTACCGCACAACCTGGACACAACTGTTGGGCGCACGACGCCATGTGTACCCAGTGATTATCAGCTTGGACGCGCCCGTCGCCGACACGCCCGATGTGGTGGTGTATATCCACGGCGCAGATGAGGCGAGCGCGATGCGCTATCGAATCGGCGAGGGCGCGTGGAGCGCGTGGCAGACGCCGCAGGCATGGATACGCTGCACGCTACCTGCAGGCGAGGGTTGGCGCACCGTCACGGTGCAGCTGCGCATCGGCAATCGCATATACAGCGCGTCGGACGAGATTTACTTACAGGGCGCCGCTGTCCTCGCGCAGGTCGCGGGCGACGGCGACCGCCACGACGAATCGCGCACCCGCCGCCTTGAGGACTTGAGCGCAGGCGTTCAAGGTGCTACCCGTGGTGAACACATCATCGAGCAGCCACACAACGCGCCCGCGCACGGCGTCGGGATGAACGCATTCGAACACATCTTGCACATTCTGCAATCGCGCTGCGCCGCTCAGCCCCACCTGCGGACGGCGGTAGAAGCGTCGGCGCAGCCAGTGCGCCTGCATCGGGACGGTTGAGATCTGGCTGAGCCGCCGCCCGATTAGCTCGGTCTGATTGAACCCGCGCATCGCCCGCCGATAGGGATGGATGGGCACGGGTACAATCGCGTCTGCCTGCTTGAGCGGCGCGTGCGCAGGATATTGGAACGCTTCCCACAGCAGGCGCGCCAGCGGTTCGGCGGCGCGCTGCCAACGGCGAAACTTGAGGTTTACCACAGCGCGGCGCACACTCCCCACATAGGGACCGCCACACACAGCGCAGTCAAACAGATATTCGCGGTTTAGACAGGCGCGGCAGTCGCCCAACGCGCGCAGGGGCGCGCCGCAGCGCAGGCAAGTCGGGGGCAGGATTGGCGATAGTTGCGCACGGCACAACTCGCACAGATAGTCGCTGTGGAATCGCCCGCACGCCACACACCGCGACGGATAGAGCGCACGCCACAGCCTGCCCAACATCCCTCAGCGATAAATCACATCCACCACCACATCCCGAATGCCCGGACGCTGCCGCAAAATGCGACGAATCACCTCCATCTCCGCTTTGATGTCGATATCGTGCCCGCGCATGCCGCTCACCGTGCCGCGCAGGTACACCACGCCGTGAAACACCTGCACATCCAAGCGCGAGGAGTCGATATGGCGCTTGCTAATCTCGCGCAGTACCATCCGACGGGTCTCCACATCAGCTAGTGCCATCGTTTGTGTCCTCCTGCCGTATTATAGCATATCCCCCTAAAGAACGCGCGGGGCTTTGCCGATAATCCCCACAGCAAATTTGCGGAGAATCTACCCAACAGGGGGTTATCGGAATGAGTCTGAGGATTAATACGAACATCCAGTCGCAGAATGCGCTGCGGAATGTAGGCCTGACATCGGATGCGATGGGGCGCACGATTGAGCGGTTGGCGTCGGGGTTGCGTGTCAATCGCGCGGCGGACGACCCTGCCGGGCTGATTATCTCGGAGAACCTGCGTGCGCAAATCACAGGGCTGCAACAGGCGGTCAATAACGCGCAGGACGCGGTGAACATGATTAAAACCGCCGAGGCGGCGTTGGACGAGGTGCATACCGCGCTGCGCACGATGCGCCAGCTCGTGCTACACGCCGCGAACACAGGCGTCAACGACTACGCGGCGCTGCAAGCCGACCAGACTCAAATCCGCGCCCTGATTGATAGCATCAACCGTATCGCCGAGCAGACCTCCTTCGGCACGAAACGGCTGCTCGATGGCACTTCGGGCATCAGCGCAGCGGTGACGAACCCCACGCGCGTGTCGGGCATCTTCATCGGGGGGCTATTCAACGGTTTTGCAACCGACAGTGGCGCTGTGACGCTTCAGGTGACCACTGCCGCCACGCGCGCCACGGTCATCGGCACGCGCACCTTCACCGCAGGAACCACACTCGCCAGTCTGATGGGGACGCCTGCAGGTAATGTGGTCATCAACGGCTACACGATTACCGCCGAAGCAACCGAGACTGTCGGCAGCTTCATTGATAAAATCAACGCCGTCTCGCATATTACAGGAGTCGTCGCGAACTTTAATCCATCAACGCGTCAGATTGAGCTGCGCCACAAGGAGTACGGCAGCCAGTTCGAGGTGAATCTACACGACACGGTAGGCGTTATTCGTGCGACGCCGGGCGCATCCAGCGCTGTGGGCGTAGACGCGGTCGCAACCGTGATTGCCAATACGGTCAACGGCGTCCAGACCGTCACCTTCACAGGGGGGCAGGCGACGGGCGATTCTGGGCTACGCCTACGCGACGGCTACGGCAACATTATTACCCTCACGGAAGCAGGCAACGACACCTCTTTAGCTGCTGCGCAGGTCGCCGTGGTGAACGCGGGACTGCTCCAGTTCCAAGTCGGCGCGAACGCAGGGCAGTTCGTGCGATTCTCGCTCATCGATGTCAACTCTGCCAAACTGGGCACGACCGTTGTGCCTGGTCAAAATCTCTCCACCATCGACATCACACAGCCAAACTCCACTGATAACGCCTTGCGGATTATCGATGCAGCTATCGGTGAGATTTCCAAAATCCGCGGCGATATGGGCGCATTCCAGCGTTACATCTTGGAAAGCAACATCCGTTCGCTTAATGTCGCCCGCGAGAATGTGATGGCGAGCGAGTCGACCATCCGCGACGCCGACTTCGCCATGGAGATATCAACCTTCACCAAGCAACAAATCTTGATGCAGTCGGGGATGTCGGTGTTGGCGCAGGCGAACTCCGCGCCGCAGACGGTGCTGCAGCTGCTGCAGCGCATCTAATCGCTCAGTGGGGCGGACGCGCTCACCGCTGGGTAGGACGCTCCATTCGGAACATCGCTTCGGGGCGGGCGTGCACATACCACGCTTGCCCCATCCGCCCGATGTAGTCCGCGGCAAGATTATCCACCACGCCTTCGGAAGTTAGCAGGTGCTCGGCGATATGGAAGCACACCACTTCGCCAATCACATAGTTCGCTGCCGTTGGTCCCACGCCATGCGGCACGATTTGGAACAGTTTGCACTCCATCGCGATAGGGCTTTCGGCGACGCGCGGCGGCCGCACAAAGCGCGAGGGCGCACGGGTTAGCCCTACCTGCTCAAACTCGCATACGCCGTACTCATACTCGAACGATGTCTGGTTCATCCGCTCCGCAAGCCAGTAGGGCGCGATATTTATCACAAACTCGCCTGTGGCTTGCACATTGCGCAGGGTATCTTTGGGGCGACCATCGCGCGTGTTGGTGCAAGAGAACACCACCGACACGGGGTTCGCGCCGCCTGCGTTGAAGAAGCTGTAGGGCGCGAGGTTGGTGCAGCCGTCAGGCGCGCCGGTGCTGACCCATGCAATCGGGCGCGGCGCCACACAGCTAATCAGCAGCGCATACGCCTCGCGCGGACTCATCTCTGAGGGAATGAAGGCGCGTGTTGTCATACGCCCATAAAGATACCCAAAACAGGTAGAATCGCAGTGATGCGTGAGGTATTAGAACAGTTGCAGCAAGCGATTCAGCACACGCTGGCGTTGGGGCTGAACCGTCCGGGGGGGTTAGAGCCGCTACGCGACGCCCAACGCGCCCTGCAGCGCTACGACGCGCTCGAACCGCTCGTGGAAACCCTGCAGGCGGTTCTCGATGCGCCCGACACGCGCACGCAGCTCAACGCGCTGACACGGCTCCACTACGCCTGCGGGCAGTGTTTGGCGCGGCTGCAGATATACGCGCTCCCGCATATGTCTGAACCGCTCGCCGACGAGCCGACGCGCCAAGTGGCTGCCCCTGCTGTATCCGAACCGTTCGCGCGGCTGTTTCGTGGCGAGGCGTCGCTGCTGGAGGCGTTGCCCGCCATCCGTGAGCAGGTATGGAGTTGGCAGCCTGATGCGCCGATACTGCCCCTGCAGCTCGCTCTGGCGCACAGCGGAACGGCTTACCTTGCAATTGAACGCCTGCAGTCGCTGGGCGAAGCGGCGCTGGAGGTGATTATCCAACTGACAGGCAGTAAAAGCGCGATGGTACGCCTGCGCGCATGCGAGTTGCTGTTGGACCACACGGAGCCGACGGCGACAGCGGCGCTGCGCGGCGCACTGCCTCACACGCCGCGCGCCTTGCCCATGTTCCAAAAACTACGCCGCCGCCCCGACCTGCACCCCATCTTTGTCAAGGACGATACGCCTCCACTCAGCGCGTGGGCGGGTACACTGATGAACCGTGAGCAGTTTCAGCAGATGCTTAGCCGCTGCGCTGTGCAGATAATGTTGGAACCGAGCGACTCGCCTGTGGTCGCGCAGCTGATAGAAAGGGCGCAACAGGTCGCGCGCAGCGACTACGACTCGATGCGCCTGCTGGCGATGATACCCCACGAGCAAGCTACACAGCAGATCCTCAACATCCGAGAGCTGCCGACAGTGTGGTTGATACACCTTTGCGGAACTTTGGACTACCGACTGACGCCGTTGGTTCTCAGTCTCTTCAGAGCGTTCGACACCCCTGAATCCCGAGCGATTAATCTCTTGGGCGACGCCGCGTTCCTGCCTTGGATCATCCGAACTGGGCAGAAAGATCTCAGCGCTTACGGCGAGGCTGTGAGCGTTCTCCAGAGAGACGCTAATGCCTAAAGCTGCTGAAGTCGCCCTCGGTATCACTCGGGCCAGCCGTGGAACGGCTCCCACGGACGGCTCACATAGTCGGCGAAGGCGAACGCGAGCATAATAATCAGCCAGAAGAAGCCCGCGCCCGCAAAGAGCCACGCCAACTTGCCGCTGAAACGCACATGCATAAAGTTCATAATCACGATGGTCGCCTTCCACACGGCAATCGTGAGCGCAATCACCACGCCCAGCCAGTTCGGCACATTCGGAATGTAGCCTGCGGCGACCGTCGCAACCAGCAAAATCATAAGCCACCAGAGCGTGCGCGTATACAGCGACACGGGATGCACATGCGAATCGCTATGACCTGCCATTCGGTTTTACCTCCCGATGAGATACAACAGCGGGAATAGGAAAATCCACACGATATCCACCAAGTGCCAGTAGAGTCCTGTCATCTCCACGGGCATAAAGTCGGCGATAGGCTTATTTTTCATGTGGTCGAGCCACGCGCGTCCGATGAGGATAGCGATGATAATCATCCCCACCAGCACATGCAAGCCGTGTAAGCCTGTCATCACGAAGTAGAAGCCGAAGAAGAGGCGCGTGCGCTGTTCGAACTCCTGCGCCGAGACTTTCTGGAGCGCAGTGAATTCGCCGTTGCGCGTTTTGCCCAACTCGTAAAACTCTCTGCCGTTCTCTTCCACGATGCGCAGTTCGCCTTTCTTCTCAGCGTGTTCCACTACGGCGTGTGCGCTGTAGTCGCCGCCAGGAAAGAGGTGATGTTCGAACTTCGCGCTGTATTCGAAATACTTATTGACCATGAACACACCCGCGAACAGGAAGGTGAGGAAGAGGTAAAACGCCTGTCTTTTGTGGCGGTTTTGCATTGCGGCGCGGACGGCGCGCGCCATCGTATAACTGCTGAAGAGCAGCACGAAGGTATTCAGTGTGCCGATGGGTACATTCAGCTCGTGGTGCGCGAGGGTAAACTCCAGCACATATTTGAAGCGATAGATGGCGTAAGCGGCGAAGATTGCG
>JBKBKS010000012.1:346-30379 GCA_046294565.1 Fimbriimonadales bacterium | reverse complement strand
GCTTCAGGTCGTCTTCCACGAGGGGCAGGTAGTGTTTCACCAACACGCTCACGCTGGAGTGTCCCAACATCTGCTGCAGGCGGGCAAGGTCTATGCCTGAACGCAGGCTCCATACCGCATGGGTACGCCTGAATATATGCGCTCCTAACGGGCTAATACCTGCTCGCTTGCCGATTTTCTCTATGACTTCAAGCAGTCCCCAGAGCGTGAGTGCGCCGTACTTGCCCCACCATAACGGCGAGTCGTCCGTGAGGGGGTAGGGACAGGCGTTCAAGTACCTGCGCAGGGCGAGGCGGGTTTCGGGGCTAAGAAACAGCGGGCGTTGCTTACCGCCTTTGCCTTGAACCCAAACCGTGTCCCTGCTCGCATTCGCTACTCTGAAAGAGTGGACTTCCCCTGCTCTTGCGCCTGTGTCCAACAGCACGAGCAGCAGGGCTTTGTCTCGCAAGCGCGTCCACTGCTTACCTTCACAGGCTTTCAACAGGGCGTCTACCTGTTCAGGCGTCAAGCAGGGTTTCACGGCATAGCGCAGTTTCGGGGCTTGTACCGTTGCGAAGGCGTCGTGGTCTACAAGCCCTTCACGCAGTGCCCATCGCCAGAAAGTTCGTGGCTTTCGCCAATCGTGATGGAGTTGCGCCTCGCTCACGCCTTGCTCACGCCTGTGAATCAGCCACCTGCGAATATGGACAGGTTGCACCTCTCCGAGCGCGGCGATTCCCTGCGCTTCAAGGTAGCGAATAAACGCGCCGACCTCGCTACGGTAGCCCTGAATCGTCTTAGGCGAGGCTTGACAGGCTTGCAGGCTCTCCAACCAGAGTTCAAAGGTTTCCCTGAGGGGCGTGGAAGTGTCCACGATGGAAAAGTGGTGGGTCCTCATCATCACCTCATAGCGGGGTAGCTTCCACATCGTGTACCCTATAGGCTTTTGGTGAGGGGGGCAGGCACAACAGGTAGTGGGCACTCTCCACAGCGGTAGAGCAACCGCCTTGTAAGTGGAAGGTCGGGGGTTCGAATCCCCCCGTCGGCTCCACCAACCTGTTGCGCTCATACTGCCTCTTGCGCACGCCCGCACTTCCACGAACTCTGCTGGCGCGACGCCGAGAGTGGACGCGAGTACCGAATCAGTGCTAAATTGCTCCGCGCAGGAAGCCCCCTCTCCCACAGCGCAGGAGAGGGGGGAAGGAATGGGGGCTTACTTCCGCCGACGGCGCAGCGCAACCAAGCTCGCTAAGCCCGAACCCAACGCCAACAAACTCGCAGGCTCGGGGATGGGACCTGTGTGAATCACATAGTCCACATCCCGAACCGTGGCGTTGATGCGGGTAAAAGTACTCTCCACACAGAGGGCATACGCCTCGATGCCGATGAAGTTGAATTGGTTGCCGCCTGTCTCGTCGCCACGCACATAGAATGTGTCGTTGCACACGCTGGAATTGTACGGATTGTTGGGCAGCGTTAGATCCACCAACAGGCTCGCCCCAGTGATGCGCTTGATGAGGATGTCTGCTGGCAACCCTGTCTGTTGTGCACGTAAGCAGAGGTTGATATCCACAGATCCTGTCGTCCACTGCACTTGGCTTCCACCGGCCAGCGCCGTACCCGTGAGCGCGATGGTCGGCAGCCCACTAATACCCGTGAGCGCCGCCAAGTTGAGGTTGATATTCAAGGTGTTCGGGGCTTTAGTGATGCAAACAGGGTTCGGATTGCCGAGCGATATCGTGGTGTTGAGCGCGCCGCTTGCCACCAGGTTGCCCGCGTTCAGGTCGAACTCGAGCTTGTCGTCCAGCCAGACCAGTCCTGCCAAGCCAGGCGGCTGCGCGAGGGCTGCGGCGGTTAGGAGCGCACTGATTGCGCCAATCAAAGACAGCTTCGTCAAGCCTTTCATCATCATAACCTCCGTACTACGAGACATGCAGAAGGACAACCTTCCGCGACTATTTCGTTTTGCTGTAAGAGGAGCGGGGAGCTCGGCTCGCCGCTTCCGATAGATATAGACTCAAAAACCGCCCAAAAGCGGACGATACTACCCTATTATAGCACATTTTTCCGAGAATTTCAAAGGGAGATGAGGGTGTTCGAGTAACGACCTCACAACACCGCAAGATGCGCCCGCTGCCAGCCCCCATCGAATACCCGCGCCACAGGCAACCACCCTACATGCTCCAACTCCTCCACTTGCCGCGCCCATAATCCCCCCGACAAAGCGTCCGTGGGGTGGCGCGGCTACTCTGTGCGCTCCATCCGTTCGGGCGCAGCGACGCCCAGCAGGTTCAGCGTGCGGCGGAGTGTGAGGCGTGTGGCGTGCGTGAGCAGCAGTCGCGCCGCCTGCAACTCAGGCTCAACGCCCAGCACGCGACACTCGGTGTAGAACCCGTGGAACGCGCGCGCGACCTCCAGCGCGTATGTCGTCAGGCGATGGGGCGCGTCGTGCCGTACCGCCAACGCCACCTCGTCGGGCAAATCGGCGAGTCGCTTCACCAACGTTCGCTCCGCCTCGTGGCTCAGCACGCTCAGGTCGGTCGTGGCGAGGTCGGGCGTCGGCGCGCCACGCTCCGCCGCCGTGCGCTCGATACTGCAAATCCGCGCGTGCGCATACTGCACATAGAACACAGGGTTCTTCTCTGACTGCTCCTGCGCGAGCTCGAGGTCGATATCCAGCGCGCTGTCGTGCGAGCGGAGCAGGTAGAAGAAGCGTAGCGCGTCCGCGCCGATTTCGTCCATGACCTCGCGCAGGGTGATGAACTCGCCCGCGCGTTTGGACATCCGCACCGGCTCCGCCCCGCGAAAGAGGTTCACCAACTGATAAATCAGGATGTGCAGGCGGTTGGGGTCGTAGCCCAGCGCAGCCATCGCCGCCTTCATCCGCGCCACATAGCCGTGATGGTCGGCGCCCCACAGATCGATGAGCTGGTCGTAGCCGCGCTCGAACTTGTCGCGGTGATAGGCGACATCGGCGGCTAAGTAGGTGGGCATCCCGTTCGCACGCACGAGTACCCGATCTTTCTCGTCGCCGAACGCGGTGGACTGCAGCCACAGTGCGCCCTCGTGGGTGTAGGCGTAGCCGCGCGCTTGCAACTCCTGCAGCGTCTGCTGCACCTTGCCCGCGTCGTAGAGGCTCTGCTCGGAGAACCAGCGATCGAACCGCATGCCGAAGTCGGCGAGGTCGCGCGCCTGCTCGTCGAGCATCTGCTGTTTGGCAATCTGTTCGAAGCGTTTCAGCACGGTTTCGAGGTCGCCCTCCGCGAACGAGTCGCCGTGTTGCTCGCGGATGCGCTGAGCAATCTCTTTGACATAGTCGCCGTGGTAGCCGTCTTCGGGCATTGGGGCGGGTTCGCCCAGCAGTTGGCGGTAGCGCGTGAGCACCGACAGCGCGAAGTTGCGGATTTGGAGCGAGTTCTCGCCGTCGTTGATGTAGAATTCGCGTTCGACGGTGTAGCCGGCGGCTTCGTAGAGCCGTGCGAGTGTGTCGCCGACGGCGGCGTTGCGTCCGTGCCCCAGCGTGAGCGGTCCCGTGGGGTTCGCGCTCACGAACTCAATCAGCACGCGCTTGCCCGCGCCGAGTGTGAGTTCGCCGTAGCGCTCGCCCTGCAGGAGGATATGGCGCACCACCTCGCCCGCCCAGTTCGGCTTGAGGTAGAAGTTCAAGAAGCCTGCGCCTGCAATCTCCACGCGTTCCACCCAAGTGCTTGCCGCTTCGGGCAGGCGCTGGCGGATGGCTTCGGCGACCTCGCGCGGGTTGCGTCGCGCTTGCTTGGCTAACAGCATCGCGAGGTTCGCGGCGAAGTCGCCGAACTGCGGATTGCGCGGCGTCTCAATCTCGAACTCAGGCAGCGTCTCGAACATTAGCGCGCCCGACTCGCGCGCGGCGAACGCCGCCTGCTGCACCCACTCGGCTAACTGCTGGCGTATCATGGAGTTTCAATTATACCGAAGGCGAGGTTCGGGCGGACGCTGTCGGAAGCCGTGCGTAGCGTCGTACCGTCGGCGTCCACGCCGAGGAAGTGCGCTTGGATAGGACTGGCTCTTTGTTTGGACTGATAAGCTTCACGCCACGGGGGGCGAGGGCAATCCGACAGGCTCTCTGAAAACCTGTTGTATAATTATGAGTTGGAGGCATAACATGACAAAACGAGGGTTTACGCTCATCGAGTTGCTCGTGGTGATAGCGATTATCGCGATTCTGGCGGCGATACTGTTCCCGGTGTTTGCGCAGGCGCGCGAGAAGGCGCGCCAGACGACTTGCTTGTCCAACCTGCGCCAGTTGGGTACAGCGTTCGTGATGTACCGCACGGATTGGGAAGGGCGCAACCCCGGTCCGGGCGACGGCGGGCACTGCCCGGGTCAGTGGTATCAACCCCAGTGGCCCAGCTGGATGACGGGCTTCATCTCGCGTATGGAGGCGCAGTGGGTTCCTTGCTACGCGGTGCTGACGCGGGTGGCTGACCCCAACTCAGAAGTTAGCGGGATTTGGCTTCTTTATTGGGAGCGCATTAGCAAGGGGGCTGTCTATTCATATGTCAAGAACGCCGACATCTACATCTGCCCATCGGATCGGCGCGGGCGCGAGAAGAAGCTCAGCTACTCGCTGAACGCGGTGGCGGGCTACATCCCCGAGCAGGTGGTTGAGCGCCCTGGAGAGTTCGTGCAGTTGGTCGATGAGGGCGAGACGCTCAACGATGGCTACTTCTGGGCGTTGGCGGGCGACCAGTTCGTGGATTGCCCCTCCATCAAGCATACTGGCGGCGCGAACTTCAACTTCTTCGATGGGCACTCTAAGTGGATTCGGGCGCGCCACACGGCTCAGGAGTCGCGGATTGGTCAGTGCCACGACACGGTTCCCAAACACTACTTCTGCCCGAAGATACCGTTCCCCGAGTCGTCTTACTACGCGCCGGGCTGTCAGACGGCGCCCTGAGCGCAGGGTATACTCGCCCCGATGTTCCGCACGGTACTGGCGGCGAATCGGGGCGAGATTGCGCGCCGTGTGATACAGGCGTGTCGCGAGCTTGGCATACGGAGTATCGCGGTCTACTCAGAGGCGGACGCCGACGCCCCGTTTGTGCATGAGGCAGACGAGGCGTACCTGCTGGGCGGCGCGCCCGCGCGGGAGAGCTATCTCAACATCGCGCGCATTTTGGAAGTCGCGCGACGGTCGGGCGCGGAAGCAATCCATCCGGGCTACGGTTTCCTGGCGGAGAACGCCGACTTCGCGCAAGCCTGCATCGACGCAGGCATCGTCTTTATCGGTCCGCGCCCTGAGGTGATTCGCTTGCTGGGCGACAAGGGCGAAGCCAAGCGCGCCGCCGTGCGCGCGGGCGCGCCGATTGTGCCCGGCTACACCCCCGAACACGCCGCTTCGCCCGATGCACTGCTCCACGCGGCGCAAGCCATAGGCTTCCCCGTCCTGCTCAAAGCGGTCGCAGGCGGCGGCGGCAAGGGCATGCGCGTTGTAGACGCCCCTGAACACTTCGCCGAAATCGCCGAGAGCGCGTCCCGCGAAGCGCAAAACGCCTTCGGCGACCCGCGCCTGATGCTCGAACGCTACATCCGCCGCCCGCGCCACCTCGAAGTGCAAATCTTAGCCGACCAGCACGGGCGCGTCATCCACCTGCACGAGCGCGAATGCTCCATCCAGCGACGCCATCAGAAGATTATCGAGGAAAGCCCCTCCGTCGCGTTAGACGCCGACACGCGCGCCGCCCTCTGCGACGCCGCCGTGCGCCTCGCCCAAACCGTCGGCTACACCAACGCAGGCACAGTGGAGTTCTTATACGAGCCGAACCCCGACGGCGGTCAGTTCTACTTTCTGGAGGTCAATACACGCCTTCAGGTGGAGCATCCCGTCACGGAGTTGGTCACGGGCGTCGACTTGGTGCACTGGCAGTTGCGGATTGCCGCTGGCGAGCCGCTGGAGTTAGATACGCCGCCTGTGCGCGGGCACGCGATTGAGGCGCGCCTGTACGCCGAAGACCCCGCCAACGACTTTGCGCCGTCGCTGGGCGAGCTGCGCGTGTATCGGCAGCCGCACCTACCCGGCGTGCGCTTCGATTCGGGGGTGAGCGAAGGCGCGACGATTACCCACCACTACGACCCGATGCTCGCCAAAATGATTGCCCACGCGCCCGACCGCCTAAGCGCCATCCGACGCTTAGTGAACGCGCTGGAACAGACCGTCGCGCTCGGCGTGCGCACCAACCAAGCGTTCCTGATTGAACTGTTGCAGCATCCTGAGTTCGTGGCAGGCGCGCTGCACACGAGGTTTCTGGAAGAACATGCCATTCGCGCTGCGCCCGACGCGCCTCCAGAGGTCGTTTGGACGGCGCTCGCGCTGGCAGAACCGCTCATGCGAGGCTCGCAACGCACGCCCGCCACACACGACGGCAATCAGGGCGGTTTCCCATCCCCATGGGAGCAACTCGGACGCTGGCGGATGACAGGGATGGTATAAGTCCCTCAAATATTAAAAAGTCCCCGTTCCACCGGAGCCGCCAACGCCTCCAACCCTGCCTCTACACCCGCACGCAACGCACACACATCCGCTGAGCGGGCGACGCGGCAACAAAAGCGCCTTCAACTCTAACCAACAGCGCTCCACCAAGTTCAACTGCGGACTATACGCAGGCAACACATACACAAACCACCCACGCGACGCCCACGTCCCGAAACGCGACTCCACCACACGCGCCGTGTGATACGACGCCTGTGGGTCAGGACGCTTGGCAGGCACATAGCGCGTGCGTCGCCACACAAAGCCTGCCCATCGCAGGAACTGGCGGATGGTCTCAATATGCACCTGCACGCCGTACTGCTGATGCAGCAGTTCGGCGAGTTGGGCGCAAGTCCACGCGCGGTCGGCTTGACGCAGGCAGTGGAGGAGCGTGGCGCGCATTTCGGGGGTGAGCACAGGGGCGCGTCCAGGATAAGGGCGGTCTTCCAGCACGGCGAGTCGGTACTTGCGGAAGCGTGTGAGTAGGCGTTTGATGGTGTCTGGGTGGAGGGGGACATACTTTGCGATTTGTTCGGGGGGGTCGCCGCGTGCGGCGCGTCGGAGGACTTGGGCGCGTAGTCGGGGTCTGGGTTTGGGATGGGTCTACTCGATGCGTTGCAAGTACGCCTCCTCAGTGGGCGTGAGTGTGATAGGTAATCGCTTTCGTGCCATATATGCTGGCGGACTTGGAGGAGGGCGTGAGCAAATGGTGCAAGCGCGCATCATACGTCTTGACTTTGCCTGTTCAACTCCCTGAGCCGTTGGGTGGTTGCCATCGGGCAGAACTTGGGACCGCACATACTGCAAAACGGCGCGAGCTTATGCGCTTCTTTGGGCATCGTCTCGTCGTGCAAGGCGCGTGCGGTGTCAGGATCGATGGCTAACTCGAACTGGCGGTTCCAGTCGAACTCGAAGCGGGCTTGAGAGAGCGCGTCGTCCCACGCGCGTGCGCTCGGAATGCCCTTCGCGATGTCGGCAGCGTGCGCGGCAATGCGGTAGGCAATCAGCCCCTGCTTGACCTCTTCCGCGCTGGGTAAGCCGAGATGCTCTTTGGGAGTCACATAGCACAGGAGGGCTGTGCCGTGCCACGCGACAATCGCCGCGCCAATCGCTGATGCGATGTGGTCGTACCCTGGCGCAATATCGGTCACCAACGGTCCCAGCGTGTAGAACGGCGCTTCGTCGCACCACTGTTGTTGCAGACGCACATTCTCCTCCAGCAAGTGGAGCGGGATATGCCCAGGTCCTTCCACCATCACCTGAACTTCCTTCGCCCACGCGCGTTTCGTGAGTTGTCCCAGCACGCGCAGTTCCGCCAGTTGCGCGTCATCATTCGCGTCGGCAATCGAGCCAGGGCGCAACCCATCGCCGAGGCTAATCGTGACATCATAGCGGCGACAGATGTCCAGCAGCTGGTCGAAGTGGGTGTAATAGGGGTTCTCGCGGTGATGAATGAGACACCACTCTGCCATAATCGCGCCGCCGCGGCTTACGATGCCTGTCAATCGCTTCTCGGTTAGCGGGATGAAACTACGCAGCACGCCTGCGTGGATTGTCATATAGTCCACGCCCTGTTGCGCCTGATGGTCCACGATGTCCAGAAAATCGCGCTCGCGAATGCTCTCTACGGATCGAGCTTCGGTGAGCAGCTGATAGACAGGCACGGTTCCGACAGGTACAGGAGAATGCTGGATGATTGCCGAGCGGATGGCGTCCAGGTCGCCTGCGGTGGAGAGATCCATCACGGTATCCGCGCCCCAGCGCAGGGCAGTTCGCAGCTTCTCCAGTTCGTTCTCGATGCGGGCGTCCAGCGCGGAGCTGCCGATGTTCGCGTTGACTTTGGTGCGGAACTGCTTGCCGATGACGATGGGGTCGAGGCTGTGATGGTGAATGTTCGCGGGGATGATTGCGCGTCCACGCGCGACTTCGGTGCGGATTAGTTCGGGATCAACAAGTTCCTGTTCGGCGCAGCGGCGCATCGCGTCTGTGATGACGCCCGACCGCGCATAGTGCATCTGTGTGACAGTTTGGCTCATGGCACGCCTCCTTCAGTGAACTCGCGGGGTTGGAGGCAGCGGTTGAGATTAGCAGTGAGCGTCGCTCGCCGCGTTCCCTCCGCCGGTATTACCCGGATCAGGTGCAAGGGGTCCCTTGCATAGGCAAGGTCTCAGCCGCGTTCGCAGCTCCCCCCGCGGTGCAGGGAATTATACCGCCGCTTGATTAGGGTACTATTTATGTATGCAAGCGGTTCGTATCCATGCGTTTGGCGGCGTGGAGCAGCTGGTTTATGAGGAGAGCGCGCCTGAACCTGAAGTGGGCGCAGGCGAAGTGAAGGTGCGCGTGCGTGCGTGCGCCCTGAACCACTTAGATATCTGGGTGCGCAACGGCATCCCCGCCTACAAGACGCCCCTGCCGCACATTTTGGGCAGCGACATCGCAGGCGAAGTCGTGGAGGTGGGCGAAGAAGTGCGCGGTTGGGGCAAAGGCGACGAAGTCATACTCTATCCGATTGTGTCGTGTGGCCAGTGTCGATTCTGCAAGATGGGGCGCGAGAATCTGTGTCATGAGGCGCAGGTGATAGGCGCACACCGTGCAGGCGGCTACGCGGAGTATATCGTCGCGCCTGAACGCAACCTGCTCCACAAACCCGCCAACCTGAGTTTTGAGGCGGCGGCGGCGTTCCCGCTGGTGTTTCTGACCGCGTGGCATATGCTGATTGCCAAAGCCCGCCTGCAGCCGGGCGAATGGGTGCTGGTGATGGGCGGCGGCAGCGGCGTGGGCAGCGCGGCTATCCAAATCGCGAAACTGCGCGGCGCACTGGTGATTGCCACCGCCAGCAACGCGGCGAAACTGGAGCAGTGCCGCGCACTGGGCGCAGACTTTACCGTCAACCACAGCGACCCCGAATGGCACAAGCAAGTGCGCGCCGCCACCGAAGGCGAAGGCGTCGATGTGGTGTTCGAGCATGTCGGGCAAGTGGTGTTCGACGCTTGCATCCGCCTGCTCAACAAGGGCGGACGGCTGGTCACCTGCGGCGCGACCACCGGCGGCGCCGCGCAGTTCGACATCCGCTATGTGTTCAGTCGCGAGCTGGAGATTCTGGGAGCCTACATCGGCACACGCGCCGAGCTGGAGCAGCTGCTGCCCCACATAGTGGTCGGCAGGCTGAAGCCCATCGTCGATAGCGTGTTCGACCTGCGCGAGGCGCGCGCCGCCCACGAGAAACTGGAAAGCCGCGACTTCTTCGGCAAAATCGTCTTGCATATCCCCTAACGAGGCGCACGATGACCCCCCACCTCAACATCCGCTGGTTAGACCCCACCGCCGTCGTGATTGAGCGCATGCCCGACAGCGTGGCGGTGCGTATTCGCCTCCCCAACGGCGAGGTGTATGAAGATGTGCTGTTCGCGCGCGCGTTTCCCCTCTCGCACGCGCAGGGCTATGTAAGCGTGCTGAAACGCGAGGAACGCGACAAACTCGTCGAGGTCGGGATGTTCCGCACGCTGGAGGGGATGCCCGAACCCTCACGGCAGATTCTGGAAGAGGAGTTAGACCGCCGCTACTTCACGCCCACCATCACGAAAATCCACGCGCTCACCGAAGAGTACGGGCAACACCGCTGGGAAGTGACGACCGATCGCGGCGAGCGCGTGTTCTATGTGCGCAACTGGCGCGACAATGTGCATGAACTCTCGCCTGTGCGCTACCTCATCGTGGCGATTGACGGCAGCCGCTACGAAATCCGCGACATCGACGCCCTCGACGCCCAAAGCCGCGCATGGCTCGATAAACTCGGCTGACCGAGCGACTTCAGGTATCCTATAGCAGGGGCGCGGAGATGGAGTACGGAGGTTCAACGATGCAGAACACTTTAGAAACGCTCAAAAACTTTCAATCGGAGCGATGCCTTACGACAAGTTTGTATCTAAGTTTGACGCCAGAGGCGCGTGCGGCGCGCCCGCCGATGTACCGCACGCGCCTCAAAACCTTAGTGAACCAACTGAGCCACTGGCTCGACGACCACCCGATGTCGGCGCAGGCGCGTGAATCGGTGCGTCAGGACTTCCGACGGCTGGAGGCGTATATCGAAGAGCCGTCGCACCTGCTGGGCGAGCACTCGCTGCCTGTGCGCGGCGTCGCGGCGTTCGCCTGCTCGGGTGAGGGGCTGTTTCAGACCGTGCTGCTGCCCTATGTGGAGCGCAACACGCTGGTCGTCGACCAGACGCCCTATGTGCGACGCCTCTTCGCCGTCGAAGCCGATTTCGGCGTGAACCTCGTCGCCGTGTTCGACAACCGCGACGCCTACTTCTATCAGGTGGATATTCAAGGGATTCAACCGCTGGATGCGTTCAGCTTCATCAGCGACCGTGAGGTGCAGCCGCCAGGCGTTCACGGCGTGCGCACGCCCAGCGGCATCACGGCGCAGCACGGCGTCGGCGAACGCAATCTCCAGATGCTCAAACAGCACGAGCAACACCAGCACCTGCGCAAGATTGCCGAAACCATCCGCGAGCTGCGACGCGCCCACCCGTTCGACCGACTCATCATCGCCGCGCCGGACGATCTCGCCAACGCCTTCCCGAACTACCTGCACGACTATGTGCGCCGCGCTTACGCTGGCAGAATCCAAGCGCACGATAAGATGCCCATCAACCAGATCTACGAGCGCGTGCTGGACCGCTTGATTGCGTTGGACTTGGAAGGCGAGGCGGCTCTGCTCGATGAGCTGAACGGGGCAACGCCTACGCTCAAAGCGGTCGGGCTGCCCGCCGTGCTGCGCGCCTTGGAGTGGGGCAATGTGCGCGTGCTGCTCTATGACACGGAGTTCACCCAGCCCGGCGCGGTGTTCTACCCCTCGAAACTGATCGGTATAGACCCCAACGCCGCGCCTGAAGGCACGGTCTCCGTATGGAAGATGCCCGATATCGTGGACACCGTGCTGGAGCGTGCGTTGGAGCAAGGCGCACAGGTGGAGGCGGTGCATGGCGACGCGCGGTCGCAGATTCAAGGGGTGAGCGCGCTCCTGCGCTACCCGATGAGTGAGTCGGTATGATACGCATCGGCATAGTTGGCGCGACAGGCTACACGGGCGGCGAGCTGATTCGGTTGCTGAGTGGGCATCCGCATGCGCAGATGACTGCCCTGGTCTCGCGTTCGGAAGCGGGCAAACCTGTCGCAGCCGTGCTGCCTCATCTGCAGGGGCTGTCGCTGCCGACGCTGAGCCACTACGACCCTGACGCGCTCGCAGCGCACTGCGAGGTGGTGTTCTTAGCAGGCGAGACAGGCTTCGCGATGGAGCACGCGCCCGAACTGCTCTCGCGCGGGCTGAAGGTGATTGATCTCTCTGCCGATTTCCGCCTCAACAGCCCTGACACCTTTGCCGAGTGGTACGGCAAACCGCACACTGCCCCCGAGCTGTTGCCAGAGGCGTTGTATGGGCTACCCGAACTTGCGTCCGCCGACGCCTACGGCAAAGCGCGACTAATCGCCAACCCCGGCTGCTACCCCACCGCGGCGGGGCTGGCGCTCGCGCCCCTGATGCAGGCAGGGCTGGCGGACTCCCAACGCCTCATCATCGACGCCAAGTCGGGCGTGTCGGGCGCAGGCAGGTCGCGTGTCAGCGTGGAGTACCTGTTCACGGAGCTAGACGAGAACTTCAAGGCATACAGCGTGGAGCGCCACCGCCATACGCCCGAAATCGAGCAGACGCTCAGCCGCCTGTACGGGCAACCCGTGCGCGTGCGCTTCACGCCACACCTGGTTCCGATGACGCGCGGCATCCTCTGCACCGCCTACGCCCCACTGACGCAGCCCATCAGCGCGGAACGCCTGCACGCCATCTATACCGAGTTCTACGCCGCGCAGCCGTTCGTTGTCGTGCGTCCGCTGAGTGAATACCCCGCCACGCGCGATGTGTACGGCGCCAACCGCTGCGACATCGGGCTAACGGTCGACCCGCGCACGCAGACCGCCGTGATTATCAGCGCGATTGACAACCTCGTCAAAGGCGCGGCAGGGCAAGCGATTCAGAACATGAACCTGATGTTCGGATTGGATGCGAGCACAGGGTTGCCCAGAGCAGGGATTATGCCCTGAACGGGTTCACGCCTTGCGCCTGCACACAGCTCGCTAACCGATTTTATGCTCGCCTGCGCGGTACTCCGTTTCGCCCAGCACAGCGGTGTAGCCCTCTGGCACAGTGATGTGCCCGCGCACGCCCCCATCGGACTGCTCCAGCGCGAATCGTAGCACGCCGTCAGGGAGAGGGAGCGCGCCATACGCCCAGCGCAGGTCGCCTAAGAACGGGTTCAAGGCGAACCGTTTCCACCCTGGCTCCAACGGCTCCGCGCCCAACACTGTGATGGGGAGGAAGTAAGCAGGCGCGGCGCTCCACGCATGGCAGTGGCTGCGCGTGAAGAATTCCGTCGTGTGCGCTTGCAGGGGGCTGCTCACACGCTCGCCCTTGAACTGCTCCCAGCAAGCGACTGCGCCCATCGCCAGCATGTAGCCCCAATCCGCGCGGATACGCTCCAGTATCGCTTGGCGGCGTCCCATACCGTGCAGCGTCTCCAGTAGGAACGCGGTCATAAATGGGCTGCCAATCTGCACGAATCCTTCGGGGGGGGTCTCCAGATACCCTTCCAGTATCGCGCGCCGCTCGGGCGTGGGCACATTGCATAGCAGCGCAATCACTTGGGTCTGGATGCTGAATACGGGGCTTTGCGAGCCGTCGCGCTGGAGGCAGTCGGTGTAGGCGCGTTGGGCGTCGCTCCATAGGCGCGCGTTGATAGCGTCGCGCAGCTCGCTTGCCCACTGACGCCAAGTTTGCCCAAGCGTCGCCTCGCCCAGCACATCGGCGAGCTTGGCTGTATCGTCCCACACGCGCGTCAGCCACATATTCTGGTGGCTCACCACGCCTTCGCCTGGCGTGTCCATCGGCGCCCAATCGAGCATGTTCCACGCCGTGATTTCCAGCAAGCCGTCCGCGTTCAGATACCGTTCGTGCAGGGTCTGGTTCTGCTGGGCGATGTAGGGGAACACGGCGCGCACGAACTCCATGTCGCCCGTGAAGAGGTAATGTTCGTAGCAGGCGATTGCCCACAGCAGCGACCACGCCGTGAGGATGTTGGGCCACGCGCTGGGCACTTGGCTCTCCACCAGCGGCGACTGTTTGAGCGATTCGGCGGCGAGAATCAAACACCGTCGTGCGAGCGCGTAATCGCCGAAGCCCGTGTAGGCGAAGAGCGCCTCGTTGCGGGCGTCGCCCACCCAGAAGGTTTGCTCGTAGGTCGGGCAGTCAATAAAAGTATCCTCGCTGCACAGGCGCACCGTCTCGCGCGAGAGTTCATAAATCCGGTTGAGCAAGGGGTCGGAGCAGACGAACGCGCCGCGATTCTCGTAGGGGTAGACGCTGTGTAAGCAGGTGATTCGGCGCAGGCGCACTGGCTCCGTCGCGCCGTCTGGGAAACGCATAGTGAGCGTGGCGTACCGAAAGCCGCGCTTGACCACGCTGAAGAACCGTTGCCAGCCCCGCCGCGTGATGTACCGAAAAGTGTTATTCAAATCTTGTGTCCACTGCACACGATTGGGAAAGACAGGATCCACATACTCGAAGCCGTTGAAGTCGATAATCACGCCCGGCGGCGCTTCGAGTTCCAGCTCCACATAGCCGTACACCTCGCGCTGCCAATCGAGCCGCAACTCCACATCGCCTGTCTGCGCAGGGTGAACCACTGTATAGTCGTCGACAGTGTGGATGCATGCGTAGGAATGCTCCACGCGAGGCGTTTCGGGGGTCGGCGTGCAGCGCGTGGTGAGGGCGAACACAGGCGCGCGGGCGACATGCATCGGGTCGAAACTGCGCGCCTTGAGGTGATGGCGCAGATCGCTCACGGCGCGGGCGGCGCGGGTTTGCTCGTAGCCCTCAATATCGCCCTCGAACGAACCAACCACGATCCACGGGTAGTCGGCGCGTTCCATCAGAGGATTGAGAAACTGCACAGGCGCGTCGGCGGGCGCACTGACGACAATATAGCGGAACCAGTCGTGATACCAGCGCGAGGCGTCGAGAGTCAGCAGGTTCGAGCCTGCCTGCAATTGCAATCTGTGTACCCCATCCACACGCAGAGCCACCTCGCCGTTCAGACGCACCTCCGCTTCGTGGAGACCGTGATGCACATCCTCAATGGTGAGTGTGCAGGGCGCGTCGGCGCGGATTTCGGTCGCCACGATGCCCGACAGCACGCGCGGGCTTGCCGAGAGATCCTCTGGCGCAAGATAGGGCTTGAGGTCGAACGCCCACGCCGCCAACGGCGGTTGTACCACCCGTGCGCGTTCGATGACTTTCGGCTGAATCGGCTCCAGCGTGAGGAACGGAATAGGACGAGGCAACAGTTCGCCCCACGGCGCGCAGCCCGCCTCGCCAATTTCAACGGCTTCGTTCCACTCGTAATCGTCGTAGCGGGGGAGCGTCCAGTCGCCCATCGCGCGTCGGGCGTCGTAAAGCTCATCAAAGCCGAGTTGGCACGACATCCGCGCCGTCGCCCGTTCGAACGCCGGATGCGGTACATTCAGCCAACTCGCGTCGGAGGCTGCGACGATTTTGCCGTCGCACTCCACCTGCGCAATCAGCCCGCCGCGCCCCCTGCCACGCACATAGTCGTTCTGAAATGTGCCAATGCCATAATGATGCACCAGCACGGCAACGGCGTTCAACCCCTCGTGTGCATACTGGGTCAGGTCGTGCAGGTCGTAGTACCACCGTCCGTAGAAGGCGCGTATAGGGCCATGCCCAATCAACTCGCCGTTGAACCACAGGGTATACCGAGTGTCCGCGCTGAGGGCGACCAACACTTTGCTGAAGCCGCGGCTCAGCTGGAACTCCTTGCGCACGCACCAGTAGAAGTTGCGCGGGGCAGGCTCGCCCGGCGACCAAATCCAACGCGCTCGCCAGTTCATAGACCAAGAACTTTCGCCCCACGCAAGGCGATTCCTGCAGAAATCCCACCAGCCACGCATCGAGAGGCACCCTGCTCACCCTCACCCCCCCTCTCCCACAGCGTGGGAGCAGGGCTGGGGGGTGAAGGCGCAACAACGGTACAGGGTGCGTGTCGTCGGCAGGGACGCCGACGGTACGCTGCGTAGCGTCAGCGTCTCGCTGACAAAAAAACGCCAGACGCTACAAGTTTGGAGTTCGTCGGCGGGGACGCCGACAGTACGCGCCCCTCTCATCTTGACAACATCACACTCAAGTCAGATATAATGGGTTGGCTCAAAAAATGGGAACTTATGCGCTGCAGCCGAAGTATCAATTGCTGTAGCAGCAGTGCGAATCAGCCAATAATAACCTTTGGAGGACACCAATTATGGGCAAGGTTGTAGGGATCGACTTAGGGACGACGAACTCGGTGATTGCCGTGCTGGAAGGCGGCGAGCCGGTGGTGATTCCGACGGCGGAGGGGGGACGCTTGTGCCCCTCGGTGGTCGGCTTTACCAAAACAGGCGAACGGCTCGTGGGCGCGCCTGCCAAACGCCAAGCGGTAGTCAACCCCGAAAACACTATCTCCTCTATCAAACGCTTCATCGGGCGACGCTACGACGAGGTGGAAGAGGAGCGCAAGCGCGTGCCGTACAAGGTCGTCGCCGATAGCAAGGGCGACGCATCCGTGCATATCCCCGCAATCGACAAGACCATGCGCCCCGAAGAGATTTCGGCAATCGTGCTGCAGAAACTCAAAGCCGACGCCGAAGCCTACCTGGGCGAGAAGGTCGACGCCGCAGTTATCACCGTGCCTGCCTACTTCAACGATGCGCAGCGCACCGCCACCAAAAACGCAGGCGAAATCGCAGGGCTGAAAGTGTTGCGCATCATCAACGAACCGACCGCCGCCGCTCTCGCCTACGGACTGGACAAAAAATCCAATGAAACCATCCTGGTGTTCGACCTCGGCGGCGGAACTTTCGATGTGTCGATCCTGGAAGTGGGCGACGGCGTGTTCGAGGTGAAGTCCACCTCGGGCGATACGCACCTCGGCGGCGACGACTTCGACCAGCGCATCGTCGACTACCTCGCCGATGAGTTCAAGAAAGAACACGGCATCGACCTGCGCCAAGACCGCCAGGCGTTGCAACGGCTCAAGGAAGCCGCCGAACGCGCTAAAATCGAACTCTCCAGCGTCACGACCACCACTGTCAATCTCCCATTCATCACGGCAGACGCGAGCGGTCCCAAGCACCTCGACATGACGCTGACCCGCGCGAAGTTCGAAGACCTCTGCGCCGACCTGTTCGAGCGGCTCAAGGGACCCATCTTCCGCGCGCTGGAAGATGCAGGGCTGAAAGCGAGCGCCATCGACGAGGTGGTGCTGGTGGGCGGCTCCACACGCATCCCGAAAGTGCAGGAGATGGTGCAGCAAATCACGGGCAAGGAGCCGCACAAGGGCGTGAACCCCGACGAGGTGGTTGCGGTCGGCGCGGCGATTCAGGCAGGCGTACTCGCAGGCGAGGTCAAGGACATCGTGCTGCTCGATGTCACGCCGCTCTCGCTCGGAATCGAGACCAAGGGCGGTATCTTCACTGTACTCATCCCGCGCAACACCACGATTCCGACGCGCAAGGGCGAAATCTTCACCACCGCCGCCGACGGACAAACCAGCGTCGAGGTGCGCGTGTATCAGGGCGAGCGTCCGATGGCGCGCGACAACAAGCTGTTGGGCGTGTTCCACTTAGACGGCATCCCGCCCGCGCCCGCAGGCGTGCCGCAAATCGAAGTGAGCTTCGACATCGACGCGAACGGCATCATGCAGGTCGCGGCGAAAGATTTGGGCACGGGACGCCAGCAGAGCATCCGCATCAGCGGCTCCACGAACCTCAGCCGTGAGGAGGTGGAGCGCATGGTGCGCGAGGCGGAGGCGAACGCTGAACGCGACCGCCAACTGCGCGAGCAAGCCGAACAGCTCAACCGCGCCGAACGGCTCGCCATCGAAACCGAGCGACTGCTCAAAGAGCTGGGCGAGCAGATTAGCACAAGCGACCGCGAACGCGCCGAGAGCCTCATCCGAGACATCCGCGAGGCTATCCAACAACAGAACGCTGAACGCGCCATTAGCCTGATGAGCGAACTGGAAAGCCTGACCTACCGCATCACTGAGCAGCTCTATCAGCAGCGCACCGCGGGCTACACCAGCGACGCAGGCGCAACTGCAGGCGCAACCAGCAGCGCACAAAGCGGCGACGATGTGATCGACGCCGAGTACCGCGAAGAGAAATAACCGTAGCACGGACATTCCTGTCCGTGCTACCTCTCGTAGCGTCGGCGCCCCGCCGACGAACTTTGAGGGAGTGATACACGATGCGCGATTACAAGGACTACTATCAGATTCTGGGCGTCTCGCGGAACGCCGACGAGAAAGAAATCAAGTCGGCGTACCGCAAGCTCGCGCGCAAGTATCACCCCGATGTCAACCCCGGCGACAAAGCCGCCGAAGAGAAGTTCAAGCAAATCAACGAAGCCTACCAGGTGCTGTCCGACCCAGAGAAACGCGCGGCGTACGACCGCTACGGCGAGCAGTGGCAAGCCTACCAACGCATGCGCGAGCAATACGGCGAGAACTTCCAGCCCGGCGGATTCGAGTCCCCGTTCGGCAACTTCCAAGAGTTCATCGAGAACCTGCTACGCGGCAGCGGTTTTGAGGGCAGCCTGCGCGTGCAGCGCGTCCCGCGCGATATTGAGCAGACGCTAGAGATTAGCCTCGAAGACGCCATTCGCGGCGCGACGCGCACGATTCAGCTGAGCGTGGAAGAGCCGTGCGAGACTTGCAACGGCACGGGCGTCGCGCCGAACCGCCGACAGACCTGCCGCGCGTGTGGCGGCGCGGGGCGTCGCCGATTCGGGATGTTCGGGTTGGAGATGCACTGCGACGAGTGCGACGGTACGGGCGTCATCGGCGCGCCTTGCCCCACCTGTCGCGGGCGCGGAACCGTGATGCGCACGCGCACGCTGACGGTCAATATCCCTGCGGGCGTGACGGAGGGGCAACGCCTCCGTCTTGCAGGCGAGGGCGCCGCAGGCGCGAACGGCAAGCGCGGCGACCTCTACCTGCGACTCAAACTCCGACCCGACCCGCGCTTCGAACGCCACGGCGACGACCTCTACACCGAAGTAGACATCGACTACCTGACGGCAATCTTGGGCGGCGAAGTAAGCGCGCCCACCCCCCACGGCGCAGTGCAGATGAAAGTACCGCCTGGCGCCCAAAGCGGCACTCGGTTCCGACTCGCGGGCAAGGGACTGCCGCTGGGCAAAGGCAAAATCGGCGACCTCTATGTGCGCGTCCGCATCACCGTGCCCAAACGCCTCTCGCCGCGCGAGCGTGAACTGCTGGAGACGCTGCAGCGACTGCGCACCCACCAGGAGGTGAAAGTATGAAGCAGGAGAAGAACCGCCCCTCCGAAGAGCCTGTGTACCTCATTAGCGTCGCCGCGCGCATGTGTGGATTGCACCCCCAAACCCTCCGCCTCTACGAACGGCTGGGGCTGATCCAACCGCACCGCGAGGGCAATAGCAAGCGGCTCTACTCGGAAGCCGACATCGCTCGCCTGCGCCGAATCCAACGGCTTACGCAACAACTCGGCGTGAACCTTGCAGGCGTGGAAATCATCCTGCGCCTGCTGGAGCGCATCGAACAGATGAATAACGAAATGGCGGAAGTAGTCGCCCAAACCAACATGCGTATCCTGCAACTCATCCACGAACACAACCTGCCTGTAGAACCGCAGATGCTGCTGATACGCTTCGGACGCTACGATGACGACCTCGACTGAGTTCCTCTCGGACAGTCCTGCCGCCACCGAAGCGTTCGCGGCGCGCTGGGCGCAAACCCTGACGCCCGACGCCATCATTTTGCTGACGGGCGACTTGGGCGCAGGCAAAACGACCTTCATTCGCGGACTCGCGCACGGACTGGGCATTGCCGAACCCATCCGTAGCCCCACCTTCACGCTGATGCACGAGTATGTGATTCAGCAGCCGTCGCACTTGCAAGGTATGCCCTTCTTCCATATCGATCTCTATCGCATCGAGACGCCTGCGCAGCTCGCCACACTGGGGCTGGACGAGATTCTTGAGCGCGGTGGGATTGTCGCCATCGAGTGGGCGGAGCGACTGTGCTTGGCGAATGTATCGCTGGCAGCGACGCATGGGTACGAGGTCGCCCTCCTACACAGCGGCGAAACCCACCGAACCATCCGTATTGTCGAGAAGCGTGTATGATAGGCGTTAAGGCTCTTCACAAAGCGCGGAAGTTTCAAGCGTTGCTGCGCTTGCCCCTGTAAGGCGTTGGAGGCGCGCCTCGCGCAGCCACTGAACCACACGGTTGGACAAGCGTTCCAGCTCGACCCCCACACGGTAGCGCGGCTGTCCCCGCTCCACGAACGCCACCACGCTGCGCACGACGCCCTCGCGCTGGAACGGGAGCGCCGTGTGGTCGGTTTGGATATGCCCGTCCAGATGCACCTGTGCGCCCTGGTGGAGCGGCTCAGTCAGCGCCACGCACGCGCCCCTTTCACTGAGGTCGAGCAGGGTGGCTTGTGTGGCGCGTTGCAACCGCCCTGCGACTGAGACGAAGGCGACGCCATGCACTGCTACGCGCGGATAGCGCCGACGCTGAACACGACGGATAATCGACGGCTGACTGAAGAGCCATAGCATCGACGGCTCGCGCGTCAAGCAAGTCTCCAAGCGCGTGCGACACAGATAGAGCGCGTCGCTGCCCGTCCATTCCAGCGTCCAGCGTTGGTCGTTGGGCGGCGAGGACGGCTTGGTCTCCACACAAATAGAATGCGCGTCCAGCGACTGTATCCGCCCGACCATAGAGGCTGCGCCCTGTTTCAAAGACACCCACATCCCCGCTTGAAGCCCGCCCAGCGGTTTGGCAGCGGAGGCAGCCCCTGCCATCTGAACAACGGCATAAGTGGGCGATACCTGCCGACGCTGGAGCAGCGCACGCACAGTCGCCAGCAGCGTGTCGATATCGAACGGTTTATACAGCAGCGCGTCGACGCCCAACGCCAGCGCATTCTGTAAATCGTCGGTCATGGTGTAGGCAGTCACCACAATCACGGGCAGGTCGGGATGCTGCCGACGCGCCTGCTCCAGCACCAACACACCTGAACCCTGTTGCAAACGCAGGTCAAGAATCATCAGACCATATTGCTGGGTAGACAATCGCTGCAGAGCATCCTCTACACTATGAGTCGTTTCACAAGCAAGCCCTATCGTGCGCAGCGCGTCCGTCACCACGCGATCCAGCAACCTTTCATCCTCTACCAGTAGAACACCAATCCCTGTCAACCCGCGCCTCCTATAAAGTACGCTTGCACCAACTACCTACGCTACTCTAACCACAGCAACTTTCGTGCCAAAGTAGGTAATTGTTAGGTTTCTTGCAGATTCTACTTTATTTTGAGTGCATCACGAGACAAGGACGCGGGCAAATGCACTGAACTCCGCGCGATACGGTGCGTCTACGGAGGTGCGATGGTCAGCGATACGGTATCCTATGGTGGGAGATCAGTCATCGTGGACGCCATATTTGCAGAAGCACGGTTGATAGAGCGCGCCCAAGCGCATGACGAAGCGGCGTTCGAGCAGATTATGAATCTCTACGCCGATCGGCTCTACAACTATATCCTGCGGATGGTGGGCAGCCCGACCGATGCAGAGGACCTGCTACAGGAGGCGTTCCTGCGTGCTTATCAGGGGCTGCCCAACTTCGATCGGCGCGCGAGCCTCAGCACTTGGCTGTACCGAATCGCTACGAACCTCTGCATAGACCATCAGCGCAAGCGGGCGCGGCGCGTGCAGACGGTCTCCTACTCCGCTTGGGAAGACGAGGAGGGCGAAGGGGGCACATGGGAGTTCCCCGACCTGCAGACGCCCAACCCGATGGAGGCGGCGCTAAACCGTGAACTGCAGCAGGTGGTGGAACACGCCATCGAGGCGCTATCGCCTAAGCTCAAGACCGTGCTGTTGCTGTATGATGTGGAGGAACTCTCATACGAGGAGATTGCGCGTGTGCTGAACATTCCGATTGGCACGGTCAAGTCGCGTCTGAACCACGCGCGCGGTCAGATCCAAAAGCATGTGGAGGCCTATTTACGAGGTGATTCGAAATGAACTGCACGCGATACGAACGCTGGATGTGGGACGCGCTGGAGGGGCGTCTGAGCGAGTCGCAGGCGCGCGCGTTGCAAGCGCACCTGCGGCAGTGCTCGCGCTGCCAGCGTCGGTGGGAGTCGGCGCAGGCGACCTATCACGCGCTGCACGCCTTACCCCGCCGCCGTGCGCCTGAGCCACTGATGCATCAGATGCGCGCCCAAATCCAGCATGCGCCTGCACGCCCACCTCTGTTCGGGTGGTGGAAGCGCGTCGCGCTTGCGCCCGCGCTGGGACTGCTGATTGCGCTGGGCTACTGGGCGTTCAACGCGCGCACGCCCGACGCGACCCAAACAATCGTTCAAGAGCCGTCAGAGATCTGGGTCGAGATGCACGAACAGCTGGAAGTCGCCGACTGGTCGCCCACGCCGACCGCGAACTACTTCATCACAACAGGCTACTCCCGATGAGAACGCTGTTGCTGCTGCTCGGAGTGCTATGGGGAGCGGTGGGGATGGCTCAGGAGCGTCCCATCCAGTGGCTCCAACGCGCCCACCAAGCGACGGAGACGCTGAACTATGCAGGCGTGCGCACGATGGAGCTGCGTATCGGGCATAGTATACAGCGCATCGAGGAGCGATTCTGGCGTCAAGGCGCGCGCGCGGAACGCATCGAGATTCTCGCGCCCGCCGACCGTCAAGGCGAAGTGCTCATCCTGCGCGAAGGACGTTGGCTGGCGTATCGACCGCAGTCAAAGGAGGCGTTTGAACTGACCCGACTGCCCCTGCAAGGCGCGCTACTGCTCAAAACCGCGATTGAGCTGGTGCAGGCAGGCGTTGTGCAAGCGGACGCGCCTGTCGAAGCGACGCTGCTGGGGCGACCGTGTGTGCTGGTGCGTCTGAGCCTCGCGCCGCTTGACCTGGAACGGACGCCGCCCAAGAAACGCGCGCCGTTCCCCGCCGCCGTGTCGCTGTGGATCGACAAACAGACAGGACTGATACTCAGAAGCGAGGTGGCGATGCGCTCCAACAAGCCTGCCCTGCGCATGGAAATCACACGGCTGGAGCTCAACCCGCGTCTCACGCCCGACCTGTTCGCGCTGCCGTCAGGCGTCACGGTGCGTCCACCGAGCGGTGAGTATCGGAGTTTGGAAGATGCGCAGCGCGCCGTGGGGTTCCCCATCCGCACGCCGCGCTACCTGCCCACAGGCGCAAGTTTAGAGCGAATCTTGGTGCGTCGCGCTCCGCCTGACCAGTCGCCTGTGGTCATGTTGCACTATCGCGCGCCCAACGCCCGGTTCACCCTCTTCCAAGCCTACAAAATGCGCAACCCGCTGTTTCAACATCCGCGACGCCCCAAACCGCTTAGCACACGCTTCTGGCAGGACAGCGACTACTCGTTCGGTATCGTGGGCAACCTCAGCCCCGACGAAATCGAGCGGATTGCCAAGTCCATCGATTGAATCGATGGCTTGCGCACGAAGCGTTCGCCCCCCCCCTCGCAGGCAGGTCGCCGTGACGATTGCGCAGAGCGTGCTGGGCTGGCTGTATGTGCTGTGGTATGTGATTGGGGGACGGAATTAACTGTCGTGGGGTATACTCTCAGTGGGCGGCGACGGACGAGAGAAGAGTGGGATTAGCCCACTCTTTCTTTATAACCGATACGCCCCTAAAGGGGGTAAACGCGATGCAGTGCAACGAAATTGTGGAGGTTTTGAAACAGTTGGAGCGCGAGCGTGGGATACCCTACGCGGATTTACTGGCGACTCTGGAGAGCGCGTTCGCGAACGCCTATCGAAAGCAGCTGCACCTGCCCCAGAGCGCACGGGTGCAGGCGCAGTTCGCGCCCGACCGAGCCAACTGTTTTCGCATCTTTGTGGAGAAAGAGATTGTGGGCGTAGTGACCGACCCCAACACACAGATTGCGCTGGAGGAGGCGCAAAAGCTCAACCCCGCGCTGGAGGTGGGCGACACAGTGCAGATCGAAGCGTCCATCGAGGAGTTCGGGCGCGTGGCGGTGCAGAACGCCTTCCAAGTGCTCACTCAACGCCTGCGCGAGTTGGAACGCGAACACGCACTCAAGGAGCTCAACGCCAGCGTGGGCGATGTGATTACCGCGCGGATTGAACGCTTCATCGGACCGAAAGTGTTGCTCTCTTACGGGCGCATCGAGGTCGTACTGCCAGAGAAGCACCAAAGCCCGCGCGACACCTACGAGATTGGACAGCCGCTGAAGGTGCTGGTGCTGGAGGTGAAGGCGCCCCCGACGGAGCGTGGACGCGAGCCGCGCCTGCGCGATATGAAGGTCATCGCCTCACGCACCGAACCGCTGCTGGTAGCGCGCCTGCTGGCGCAGGAAGCACCCGAAGTCGCCAGCGGCGATGTCGACATCAAAGCAGTCGTGCGCGAGCCTGGCGAACGCTCCAAAATCGCCGTGCACTCGAAAAACCCGCTCATCGACGCCGTCGGCGCATGTCTGGGGCAGCGCGGCATGCGCGTGCAAGCCATCATGAACGAGCTCTTCGGCGAACATATCGACATCATCGAGTGGAGCAGCGACCCGACACAGTTCATCCGCGACGCGCTGAACCCCGCCCGCGTGAACCGCGTCCTTCTGGACAAGCCGAACAAGAGCGCGCTGGTGGTCGTACCGAATAACCAGTTGCGTCAAGCGGTCGGGCGCAGCGGCGTGAATGTGCGCCTCGCCGAGCAACTCACAGGCTGGAAACTGGAAGTGCGCTCGGAGGAAGAGATTGCCAAAGCCGAGAAAGAGAAGTCTGCATAGCCCGGTTCGGCGGTGCGCCGCGTGTCGGCGCGCCGCCCCCAAACACACCCTCATCCGATTCGCGCGCGACCCCCACACCCACCAAGCACAACACGACCCGACCCAGAGCCTGCCTGGACGCGGCGCATATCTATGCCCCAACCCCGACTGCTTCCGAACCGCGCTCAAGCGCAAAAGCCTCGAACGCGCCCTCAAAGCGCAGGGCGTCGCGCCGCTGCTCCAAGTGATCTTAGAAGCCCAGCCGCCTGTATGGTACAATTCCGACGATGTTGCCTGACAAACTCCGCGCGAAACTCAGCGAGACGCTCGCCAAACTGCCTGCGGTGGAGGCGCAACTTGCCGACCCTGCAACGCTCGCCGATCCCAGCGCGCTCCAGCGATTGGGCAAACAACACGCCGAACTTAGCGAGCTGCGCGACCTCTACACGCGCTATCAACAGGCGGAGAGCCAACTGCGCGAGGCGCAACAGATTTTGGAGGCGGACGAAGACCCCGACCTCGTCGCGCTGGCGCACGAAGAGCGGGAAAACGCCCACAAGCAACTCAGTGAGTATGCACGCGCCCTCACGACGCGCCTGCTGCCCCGCGATCCCAACGACGAGAAGAATGTCATCGTCGAGATACGCCCTGCCGCCGGGGGCGATGAAGCCGCGCTGTTCGCTGGCGACCTCGCGCGGATGTATATGCGATTCGCCGAACGCAAAGGCTGGAAATACGAAGTGATGGACGCCGAACCCAGCGACTTGGGCGGCTACAAGCACATCGTGTTCAGCATTCAGGGCAACGGCGCGTACAGCCAGCTCAAGCACGAGTCGGGCGTGCATCGCGTGCAGCGCGTGCCCATTACCGAAAGCGGCGGACGCATCCACACCTCCACCGCCACCGTCGCCGTGCTGCCCGAAGCGGAAGAGGTCGATGTGCAAATCAACCCCCAAGACCTCATCATCGAATCGTTCCGCGCCTCAGGTCCGGGCGGACAGCATATGCAGAAGAACGAGACGGCGGTGCGGATTATCCATAAGCCGACGGGACTGGTGGTCGCCTGCCAAGATGAGCGTTCGCAGTTGCAAAACCGCGAGCGGGCGATGCGCATCCTGCGCACGCGCCTGTACGAGCTGGAGCAGGAACGCCTGCGCGCCGAACGCGACCAGCAACGCCGCGCCCAAATCGGCACGGGCGACCGCAGCGAGAAAATCCGCACCTACAACTTTCCCGACCAGCGCGTCACCGACCACCGCATCGGGCTGACCCTGCACAACATTCAGGGCGTCCTCGACGGCGACCTGCAGCCGCTGCTGGACGCGCTCCTTGCCGAAGAGCAATCGCGTCAGCTGCAGCTGCTGGACCTCAGCGGGTAGCCGCCTAGCGCTTCAGGTCTTTCGCCACGCTGAGCATCTCATCGGCAGTCTGAATGGCGCGTGAGTTGACCTCGTAGGCGCGTTGCGCCATAATCAGGCGCACCATCTCGTCGACAATCTGCACATTGGAGGCTTCCAGCGTGCCGCCTGCAAGGCTTCCGACGCCGTTGAGACCGGGCGCGCCCTCAATCGCCTCGCCAGCTGCGGGGGTCAGCCGATAGAGGTTCATCCCGATGCGTTGCAAGCCTGCAGGGTTCACGAACCGCGCGAGCGTAATCTGTCCAATCTCTTCCACGCCGTCCTGACCGCCGCGCCGCACGCTAATCACGCCGTCGCGCCCCACCATAATCTGCTCGGCGTCGGGCGGGATGATAATCTCTGGCTCCAACGGATAGCCGTTAGAAGTTACCAGCCTACCCTGCGCATCGAGTTTGAAACTGCCGTCGCGCGTGTAGGCGACCGCGCCGTCGGGCAGCAGCACCTTGAAGAAGCCCTCGCCCTCAATCGCCAAGTCGAGCGGGTTGCCCGTGACCTGCAGCGCGCCTGTGGTGAACAGCCCGTAGGTAGCGGCAGGGCGCGCGCCTAAGCCGACCTGCAAACCGCTGGGCAACTGCACGCCGCCCGCCGCCGTCGCGCCCGCCGGACGCAAAGTCTGATACAGCAAATCCTCAAAATCGGCGCGAACCGTCTTATAGCCGTTCGTGTTCACATTCGCCAAGTTGTTCGAGATTACATCGATATTAAACTGTTGTGATTCCATGCCAGTGGCTGCTGTGTGGAGTGCGCGTATCATAGGTTCACCTCTAAATCTTTGGGAGTTCGTTGATGGCTTTGCCGAGCGTCTCGTCGTGGGTTTGCACGGCGCGCTGGTGGGTCTCGTAGACGCGGATGAGCTCAATCATCTGCACCATCTCGCGCACCATGTTCACATTCGATTGCTCTAATGCGCCTGTGACCACGCGCGGGTTAGGCAGCGGTTGCGCCGCGCCTGTGAAGTAGCCGTCGGGGTCTTTGACAAGATTGCCCTGCGCGATGAGCAGGCGTCCGACGGTCGCGCCGTTCGCTAGCACTGTGCTGTCCTCGCCGATGCGTATCTCGGCGTCGCGTGGAACTTGGATGGGCTGATTGGCTGCGCTTAGCACTGGATAGCCCTCGCGCGATACCAGCACGCCCTGCGGATTCAACTGGAACGCCCCGTTGCGCGTGTAGCGGACGCCTTGAGGGGTCTGCAGGGCGAAGAAGCCTGCGCCGTCGATGGCGATATCGAGCGGGTTGTCGGTGGCGATTAGCGCGCCAGCGCGTAGGTCCGTGTAGAGTTCGCGCACCACTACCCCTGCCGACAGGGGTCCAATCGGCGTGGCTCGGTTGCCCTCCAGCCGATAGAGTTGCCGCTCGTAGATGGTCTCGAACGCGGGGCGGTCGGCTTTGAAGCCCGTCGTGTTCAAGTTCGCCAAGTTGTTGGCAATCGCGTCCTGCGCTCTCTGTCGGGCAACCATTCCCTCGGCTGCCACATACAGTCCGCGTAGCATCACGGGGATTATCGGCGGATGTACCGCGCCTCTTTACTGGGGCGCTACCCCATTCGGATTCCCCAGTCGTAGGGGATTTCGGGGGTGTCGTAGGGCAAGCGCAGCTCATCGGGTTGCGCACGGTTGTACGGCTCGGTAGGGAAGTTAATCAGCAGCGACGGCTCCACGCCGATCGTTTTGTACCCGTGCGCCACCTGCGCGGGGATGACCAGCAGCACGCGATGGTGCTCGCCCAGAAAGAACTCGTTAATCGTTCCGAAGGTTGGCGAGTCGGGGCGGCGGTCGTACAGTACTGCCTTCACCATCCCTTTGACCACCACCCAGAAGTCGGTCTGCCGCTCGTGCCAGTGCCAGGCGCGGATGACGCCAGGGTAGTTCAGCGACACATACGCCTGCCCAAACTTTTGGAAGAGGGCGTCGTCGCAGCGCAGCAGCTCCATCAGATAGCCGCGCTCGTCGGCATGGGCAATCAGTGGCTTGAGCTGCACGCCCTCGATGAGTGGCTTCTCCATCATAGGTGATTGTACCCGAATTGGCAGTTGGCGTGGGGGAAGCCCTCCTTGCCACGGGCGGCAGGAGGGCGCGGTAGCAGTCGTTGCGAGGCGTCAGTCGATGCTCCACTGGTTGTCGTCGATAGCGCGATAGGTTTGCGCGAATCGCACATGTTTGGCGTGCCCGTCAGCGTAGAGCGCGGCGGTCCCGCCTTGGTAGCGCGTCTGTGCAATCTGGGTATCCCAGTCGCCGCAGCCCCCTGGCGCGTTGGGGAACAGGCTACACGGCGGCTGCGCACGCCCCTTAGACCAGTGATACGGATGGTTCACATTCGTGGTCTCCTCCCACGGGTCTAAGCACATGTCGAAGAACTCGGACACCCAGAATGGGTCGTTCGGGTTATTGATGGGCAGCGGGTTGGGCGGTGTGATGCCCGTGATTTGCACCCACGGGTCGCCGCGCAGAATGGAGTAGACCGTGCTGGCAGGGCGTGCGACAGAAGCCAGCTGGCGCGGCATCGCAGTGAAGAAGCCGTTGCTGGTGAACGACCCCCACATCGCAGGCACGCTACGGTCGGGGTCGGACGGATCCCACCAAATGTTCTGTTTATTGCGCAGCCCGCGATCCATCTTGATATATGGCTCCAACGACGCTTGGTAGTTATGCACCGCCCAGTAGTTCACGGTGCTGGGCAGCCCGCCGATAATCGCCATCGTGAAGGGATAGCCCTCGTCGTAGTCCTGCAGATACATGTTCACGGCGACGCCGATTTGACGCAGGTTGCTCAGACACTGCGCTTGACGCGCTTTGGAACGCGCTTGCGCGAACACTGGGAACAGAATTGCCGCCAGAATCGCGATAATTGCAATCACGACCAGTAGCTCGATCAGGGTGAAGCCGTTGCGTTTCATCATAGCCTCCTAATAGGTTGTTGAGACGCCGCCAATGATGGCGGGCGCACTGCAAGCAGGGCATGCCTGCCTGCGTCGTGAGAGGGCGTCGTACGCATCGTGCGCCGACAGCCGCTGCCCTCACAACGCAGCGATAGGCGGAGCGCGGATGCTCCGATGAAACGCAGGATGTGTGTCAGGAGCTATACACGCATAGTGGGGCAGGGGCGCCACCGCCGTAAGGACCAGCAGTAGCACAGGGGACAGTACCGCTTCGGGCTGTTGCACCTGCCCATGCGTTGCGTGGAATAAGCACACGGGACACTCGCGATGCGCCGCTTGGGTATCCGCCTCGATCAGCGGGTGCAGCAACTCGGCTGATAGGATGGTAATCAGCCACGCCGCTGCTACCCATACTGCCAAGCGTCGCAGTGTGCGCGCGTGCATGCTAAGAGTATACCTCAAAGCGTCCATAAACGCGCCTGCGCCACAGGCGCGTAGGTGCGCCGATGGGCAGGGCATGCGCCGAACTGCGCCAGCTGCTCCAGATGCAGCGGCGTCGGGTAGCCCTTGTGCTGCGCGAACCGATAGTGCGGATAGAGGCGGTCTAACTCGCCCATAATGCGGTCGCGCGCGACTTTGGCGAGGATGGACGCTGCAGCGACGACGGCTTCGGTCGCGTCGCCGCGCACAATCGCCTGCTGGGGCAGATTCAGCGACGGAATGCAATAGTTGCCATCCACCAACACGCGCTGGGGCGCGATGGGTAGGTTCAGCACGGCGCGTCGCATCGCCAGCAAGCTCGCCTGCAGGATGTTCAGGCGTTCAATCTCGCGAGGGCTTGCGACGCCAATCGCCCAAGCGACGGCTTCACGCCGAATCGCAAGGTAGAGCCGTTCGCGCTGCGTTGGGCTGAGCTGTTTGCTATCCGCCAATCCCGCTATCGTGTGGCAAGACGGCAGCACCACGCACGCCGCGACCACTGGTCCGGCAATCGGACCGCGCCCTGCCTCGTCTACGCCTGCAACCCACATCGATAATATTGTGGCACACGCGATCCCCTGTACGCAACATGCCTGCACTCAAGCCCAGCAGCGGAGGAGTGTCGGCGCGAAGCCACATCACGCCTTACAAGCACGCTCACCACACGCCGCAGGATTGCTATAGACCATCACTCCGTTGAGGACTCGTGGGGTAGCGAGTGCGCCCGTCAGCAGCGTGCGGACACCGCTCAGCAGCACAATCGCTCGGCGCGGATAGCCTGCGTCGTTCATAGCGTGATGATACTTAGCTATGCGCCTCAAATATTAAGAAGTTCCTGTGAGATTCCTCGCCTTCG
>JBKBKS010000012.1:0-336 GCA_046294565.1 Fimbriimonadales bacterium | reverse complement strand
GGCTCGGCATGACAGCCTTTCTCGCTTCGCAATAGCCTGTCATGCCGAGCGAAGCAAGGCATCTCGATTCCTCACTTTGGCGGCGTTTTCACATTTAAGGGACTTACAACCCAGCGACAGGGCGATATCATAGGGGCAGGTGAACAGGTATAATCTCGGACGCTTATGACGCTTGCAGATTTCGGCTGGGCGATTGCGCGTATCGCCATTATGCTGGGCTTTCTGCTGGGCGTGCTGCCTGTGGTCATCTGGCTGGAGCGGCGCGCGCTGGCATGGTTCCAAAATCGTATTGGTCCGAACCGACTGGGACCGTTTGGACTGCTCCAACCGATGGCG
>JBKBKS010000011.1:0-31340 GCA_046294565.1 Fimbriimonadales bacterium | reverse complement strand
CTTCCTGTAGGGGTTCAAAGCGATACTCCCAGCCACCTTTCGCACGCATGTTTCCTGGGACACCGCCACGAAGAATAAACCCGTTTTCGTCACCAAGTAGCTCAGCAAACACACCGAAGGCAGGACGATACTCCCACGTATCATCCGCTTGTTTGTAGCCCAAGAAACGCACGACAGTTCCGTCTATGTCGTAAATATGAATCTCACGCACTCTTTCGGGCAGTAGATGGCGTGCTAGCTCAGTACTGCCATGTATATGATAGTTCCACTCTAACGCGGTACCTCGCCAGAATTCTTTGAGTAGATCGCTACCCTCATCCCCTCTGTTCGCCACTACTAACTGAATCGTTTCCAGACCGTACCACGGACCCCCATTTAGAGGAGTAGACAGCGAAGGTGATGAAGTGTATGTCCAGCCAGAAAGAGCGACATCTGATGCAGGAAACGGTATCGCAGAGGAGAGTTGACCTGTCGCAGGGCGCATTCCGCAGAATTCGGGTGCGCATGCCAACGCTTCCGCACCATCGATGAGGGATGTGGACGAAACCAGATAAATCTCGTCCCCTATTGTATACACATCAAATAGACGCTCCACTGCACCCAACGCACTCACGCTTCTCCGAGGATGCACAATATGTACATCCTCTTCGCTCTGAATTTCCCTACTACACACTGTTTGTCTGCATGCATATGTTCTTGATTCGCCCTGATCGATTTCGGATGCGGATTCAACCATATAGGGCACCTCTACATAATATCGCCCGCCTTCAAGAATAACAGGTAGCACCCACACCTTGGATATTGCAAACTTGGATTCTGAAGCACTCCCATCGCTTGTGGAAACATTAACAGAGTTGCCATGGCCCTCGCCCTCTCTAAAGCCTGGTCCCCCTACTACACTTGCAGAAGCGCGCGATTCAGCTGAGGCTTCGCCACACCCACGCAATAGTCCCACTTCGGCTGAAGCCCCCACACGAAACGCAGTGATAACTCGCACTTCTCGCACAGGTGGCGGGGTATCGCCTGTCCACACAAGCCGCAACATCGTCTGACCACTTCCGCTTGAACGTCCTCTGCCATGAACCGGAGAACCACTCCGACATGTTTCTCCCTCCATACTCGCAGAGGTGTCGAATCGGTATGCAACCCCACCACTATAGCGAAAAACTTCACAGTAGTGTTCAGGATGATGAGGTGAGCAAGTATCCCCTGGCGGCCACATGAAGCCTGTCAGGCATCCTGCAAAGTATTGGTGGGTATGATTTTCGCAATCTACAAAGGTAAAAATCTCTCGCCAATCACGAGACACATTCCATACATTATCCCCGTCAATAACCCACTGTTGGGCGTGAGTTCCAATAATCAACAGAAGGAGTAGAAAAGCCGCTAAATTTCTCCCCCCCCCCGCACAATCGGGGCGAGGTGTTGTCTTGCATAACCGAGCCAACGATTCTGTAGCATCGCGAACCTCCTCAAGACCTGTCTTAATTATAACGCATTTTTGCGCGTTTGTCAAGGGGTGAAAAGGGAAATTGGGGGGAAGTTCCTCAAATATTAAGAGACCCCTGTTGAGATTCCTCGCCTTCGGCTCAGCATGACAGGGGGGGAGCGTGGGCTTGACAAAAGAGGGTGTCGGCACGACAGGTGTTGCTTGCCGAGCCACTCCCTGTCATGCCGAGTGAATGCGAGGCATCTCAAGAGGTTTTTTTAATATTTGAGGAACTTAAGGCGTTTCATAGGTTTTCGGATACCCTGCGCTGCCCGATTTTTCGAACATCCTCGGCATCATCTTGTGTTTTTGGGCGCGCTGCCGACAATTAGGTTTATGCGCGAGTATCGCTTACGCTTGGCGCAGTTGGCGCTGGAGAATATGCCGTTCCCGTTGCATCAGGCGCGGGTGGTGTTGGACTTACACGCGGCGGATGGCGCGTCGACACAGGCGTTGCAGTACCGCATGCCCTATAGTAGCGTTCTCGGCGTGGGTTCCGAAACGCCTGCTGCGTCGGTTGGGCGTTGTGGCGAGCGGTATCTGAGGGAGCTGCCGCCCAAGTTTCGTTGCGATTGCGTGGTGGCTTTGTTGGAGCCGCATCAGCCGTTGACGCCGACGCTGGAGGTCATCGATAGCCTCGAGACGCGCTGGGCAGTGGTCGTCGCGCCCTACTCGACCGCGCAGTCGGTGGAGTGGAGCCATCGGGGGTATCAGACGCATTATGAAATTACGGAAGAACCTAACGACGGCGTAATCGTTCTTGGCTTGCGCGATAGTGAAGCACAGGCAATCCTCACTGCAACCCCGCGTGTGCTGGTCATCTCGCCTGTGCGCCAGAAACCCGCCATCTTGGCGCATTTTCTGGAAGGGCTACGCCGATTGGACACCACAGGAATGGAGGTGGGGTTCCTATTCATCGACAATAATGACGAACCGCGCTCTTCTAACATGCTCCTTGAGTTCACGCGACAAGTATCCGTCCCCGTCCATCGGATACGCTTACCTGTGGGCGAACCCTACCATCGCACGGAGTCGCATCACTGTTGGACAGAAAGCCTCTACTGGCGGTTGGCGGCGATTAAAGACGGCGCGTTGGAAGTTGCACAGCGTCAGGGCTACGATTATGCGTTTCTGGTCGATAGCGATTTGGTGTTGCATCCCCAAACGCTCCAGCGGATGGTTGCGTGTCGTCGTGAGGTGCTATCGCAGGTGTTCTGGACGGCGTGGTCGGATGACAAGCCGCCGCTGCCGAATGTGTGGTATGGCGACTCCTACAACTTGTATCGGGTGCGCCGTCATCAGTCGCTGGAGCGCGAGCAGCAGGCGCGCCGCACGGAGGCGTTTCTGAGCGCACTGGCGTTCTATCCGGGCGTATATCGTGTGGGAGGATTGGGCGCGTGCACGCTGATTGCGCGTCGGGCGATTGAGGCGGGAGTCAGTTTTGGGGAACTGCGTGGGCTAATCCAGCAAGGCGAGGATAGGCACTTTTGCGCACGCGCGGAGTCGCTGGGGCTGCGCCTATTTGCCGACACGACCCTGCCAGCGCTGCACCTCTACCGCGAGTCGGAGTTGCCGCGCGTCGAGAAGTATTGGCGTTTGGTGGAAGCAGGGCTACAAGGCGTAGAGTTGAACCGCGAGATGTTCCACCTACTACTTGGCAAGCAGCTTTCGGTGGCGTGAGCGCAACGACGCTTCACGCTTCGGGGTACATCTGTCGCACAATCGCGCCGAGAACGCCGTTCACGAAACGCCCCGACTCGGCAGTGCTATATTTCTTCGCCAGCTCGATGGCGTCGTTGATGACCACCTTGTAGGGCTGTTCGGGGTGGTGACGGAGTTCGTAAATCGCGAGGCGGAGTAGGTTGCGGTCAATCACGGCCATGCGGTCGATAGTCCAGCCGCGTGCGTATTGATGGATGAGCGGGTCTAACTCGGTGAGTTGGGTGCGCACGACGCCCATCACCAAGGCGCGCACGGCGTCGGCGTCGGCAGGTTCCAAGCCAGCGACGCTGAGCACCTCCGCGACCGCCTCCTCAGCCGATTTATTGCCCAAGTCGATTTGATACAGGGCGCGCAACGCCCACTCGCGCACGGCGCGCCGACCCGTCGACTTGCCGTTCATCGCATCCCCCCCGTGAGCGTTGCGCCTTTGAGCAGGCGCGACACAAACTGCGTTGAGACTGCGCCTTCACGGAACTCGTCAGTCTGAACCAAGCGCAGCAGGAACTCACGGCAGGTTTGCACGCCTGTGATGCGCGTCTCTTGCAGGGCGCGCTGCAAGCGCGTCAGGGCTTGCTCGCGTGTGGGCGCGTGTACGATAATCTTCGCCAGCAGTGGGTCGTAGTAGGGTGGGACGCTGTAGCCCGTGTAGAGGTGGCTGTCCACACGCACGCCGGGTCCGCCAGGCGGCGTCCACTCGCTCAGGCGTCCGGTGGAGGGGGTGAAGTCCTGTTCAGGGATTTCGGCGGTCAAGCGCGCCTCGATGGCATGCCCATGCGGGGTGAGCGTATCCATCGCATCGGGTAGCGGTTCGCCCGCCGCGATGCGTATCTGCCACTGCACGATATCGACGCCTGTAATCGCCTCTGTGACGGGATGCTCCACCTGCAGGCGCGTGTTCATCTCGATGAAGTAGAAGTTTTCGTCGGAATCTACCAAAAACTCGATTGTGCCTGCATTTTGGTAGCCGACGGCTTGGGCGACCTTCACGGCGGCTTCGCCGAGCGCGCGGCGTGTTTCAGGTTTGAGACTCGGCGCGGGGGCTTCCTCGATCATCTTCTGGTGGCGCAGGTTCTGGATGGAGCACTCGCGTTCGAACAGGTGCAGCGCTTTGCCGTGTTCGTCGGCGAGGATTTGCACTTCGATGTGGCGCGGTTCGGGGATATATTTCTCGAGGTAGACTTCGGGCGAGCCGAAAGCGGCTTGCGCTTCGGATTGGGCAATACGCAGGGCAGGGAGCAGGTCGTCCTCGCTCATCACGCGGCGGATGCCCCGTCCGCCGCCGCCAGCCGCCGCCTTGATGAGCATGGGGAAACCAATCTCGCGCGCGGCGGCGATGGCTTCGTCCTCGCTTTGCAGGGCGTGTTCTGTGCCGGGCAGCACGGGCGCGCCAGCACGGTGCGCAATCGCCCGCGCAAGGGACTTATCGCCCATCTTGGCGATGGCGTCGGGCGTCGGACCGATGAACTTAATGCCCAGCGAGTCGCATGCCTCTGCGAAGCTGCTCCGCTCCGAGAGGTAGCCGTAGCCGGGATGGATGGCTTCCGCGCCCGTGATTTGCGCCGCCATCAGAATGTGCGGGATGTTGAGGTAGCTCTCTGCGCTGGGCGGCGCGCCCACGCATATCGCCTCGTCCGCAAGTTGCACATGCAGCGCGTCGCGGTCGGCTTCGGAGTAGACGGCGACGCTACGCACGCCCAGCTCCTTGCAGGCGCGGATTACCCGTACAGCAATCTCGCCGCGATTGGCGATGAGTATCTTGCGGAACACAACGGCGATATTGTACCCATTTCAGGCGGGCGCGCCTTGCGCAAACTCGCGTATCGCCATCAGCAAGTTAGGGTCGATATCGGTCGGCACGGAGCAGCCGGGCGCGAGGATGAAGCCGCGCCTGCCCACCGAATCGAGGGCGTCGTGCGCCTGCTGGAACACGCGCTCGCGACACATCTTGGGCAGATCCATCTCGTTCAGCCCGCCCATCACGCATCGGTTGAACAGACGCTTCCCCTCCAGAAGGCTCAGCGTCGTGCTGCGGTCGCTCCAACATACTATCGAGGCGGGCGCATCCGCAAGCAAATCCGCGTACAACTCGCCGTAGCCGTGCAGGTGTAGCACATTCACCTTGCCGTCGGAGACCGACTGCAGGAACGCCCTATCCAACGGCGCGAAGAACTCCTCATACACATCGCGGGGCGCAGCGTCGGAGCCAATCCCGTTCACTGCGTAGTAAATCCCGTCGCAGACGGTCAGCGCCAGCCTTGCGTAGCACTGCAAGTTCGCCTGAATCGTCTGCAGCCCATGCCTCACGGCGTCAGGCGTGAGCGCGAGATGCTCCAATAACTTGCCCTCGCACAACTTGTTCGCGTAGTAAAAAGCGTTGAACACGGTCTCTACAATCGGGACATCGCTGGGAACCATCGTGCGCAGGCGTTTGAGCATCTCGATCTGCGCGCCGAAGTGCCCCGTGTCAGGTTCTAATGGGGATAGCCTTGCCCAATCGTCGGCGGTATGCACAAACGAGAAGCCGGAGGGAGTTTCGTAGGGGATGTCGTGCATCACTTTCAGCAGGTCGGGCTGATAGCGTCGCCAGAACTCGTAGGTGGCTCGGCTCATGCCCTCGATATACTGTTGTAGGATAGGCTCGCTTGCAGGTACGCGATATTCCGCATGTAGTGCTGAGGGGAACCACTCTTCGGTGCGGAAGTGATACCAGAAGCAGTAGGGTAAGCGGTCTACCTCCCCACCGACTATCGCCTGCTCAATGCGCTCGCGCGAGGTCATGATAGATTTTCTCCTGCTCTTGTCAGAGCGATACCTCGATTATCGGTATCTGCGTGCGCGTTCTCAAGCCTGAAGCTCACAGAACCTGCCGAACCGCGCACGCCAGCGCGTTAAGAAGAATACCTCCTGGTGCGACGCCATTTTGGGCGTCGTTCAGTAGCGTTGCTTGGTGCGACGCCATTTTGGGCGTCGTTCAGTAGCGTTGCTTGGCGCGACGCCATTTGGGGCGTCGTTCAGTAGCGTTGCTTGGTGCGACGCCATTCCTGTCGTCGTTCGGTAGCGTCGGTGCGCCGAGCCGCTTCACTTCGCAGGCGTTTCCGTGCGCGATTTCTGTTCAGTCTCGTACCGGCGAAGAAGCATTAACTGGAACGAGGCGGATTTGCCATCGGCGTCCAATAGCTTGAAGGTATACCACTCATACACGAGGAACTGTCGAAACTGATGGCGCACGGTTTCTGGCTGATTCTCCAACCCTCTATAATCGTGAGGGTCGCCTTGCATCCATGCGGGAGCGAACTCGCGATAAGTGGGTTGGGGGCTGCGCTGTTGGCGCAGGCGCATCGCGACAAACTGCTGCGCCTGAGTTAGCTCGGTCTCGATGTCGCCCGACTCACCTGAGCGGTATCGGCTGAGACTCAGCTGGGTCAGCGCCTGTTGCGCCGCGCGGGGCAGGCGTGTGAGCTCGATGGTCTGTCCTGCTTGCAAGCGTTGCTTCAGCGGTGCAGGGAGCGCGGCGTAGAGGCGGAGCGTCCAGCGCATCGCCGTGTTATCGCGCAGAGTCTGCAGGGCGTGTTTCCAGCTCTCGTAGGCGGGCAAGAGGTCCAGCCGCGGCAGCGCCAGCTTCCCTGTCGTGAAAACCATGTCAGTCAGAAGAGTAATCGATTCGCAGTGCAGTTGAGCGACTTCGGCAATCTGCTCCAGTGTAGGTTCAGGCGTAAGTAGCCAGGAGCGCAGCTTCGACTCGGGCACATCCGCCGCGCGCGCCAGATACCGCGCGCTATGCGACAGAATCAGCCAATCGCCTTCACTACGCCAGTCAAAGAGCGTGCGATTCCAGTAATGCAGCAGCCCCGCCCAGTCGGGTGCAAACGGCGACGCGTTGTAGCTGAAGCTATGCTCGAGCGGGTAGCATTCGGCGACCAGCGCAAGTCCCGTCTCTTCCGCTGCCCGCGCAAGGCGATACTCGTGCGCCACCCACCAGCGCTCCACCTTATCCCACGCAAACGGCTTGAGTGGCTGTTTCCAGCGTGCGCCCTCAGGTAGGTCAGGCGGCGTGCAACGCAGGTTCATCAGCGATATGCGCTCCGACCAATCCGAACCAAAGTGAAAGCCTATCGTATCACCGATGCGTGTGATGACCTCACCGTCACGAGCGTAAAAGATGACCTGCATCTCGCCTGACAGGTTTTCAGGGTCTAAGTGGAACCAGAACTCCGCATCCTGCGCGTTCTCGATGCGCTGAATGCGTCGTTCCAATTCTTCCAGAATCTGGTGGGAATGTGGCGAATGGGTTTCTTCACTAACAGCCTGGAGGTCGCCCCGTTCGTCTTCCGCCCAGAGTTTTTGGAAGTCAGGCGGCGCCAGCTGTCGTGTAGCGGGGTTGCGTGGGGAGACTACAATCGGTTCGCCCCGCGCTATCCGCTCGATGAACGCTTCACCGCCTTGAAACGCCATGTATGCAAACGCAAGCTGCATCGGTCCGGGCGGATACACGCTGAACGGCGAACGGTCAAAGAGTTGGCGGAGCTGCGCCTCAGTGGGCGGTTCTGACAAGGTGCGCCCCTCTGACCGCTCGCTCTGCAAACGCCGCTGCAACTCAGTGAGGTTTCCTTCCGCCAGCAATTCACGATGTCGTTCGATGAAGTTGCGCAGGCGTAGCTTCCACCTTTCACGCAGCGCGGCGTAAGCGCGTCGCTCTGCTTCACGCTGAGCGTCGGGCTGATAGAATCGATAGCGGAACTTGTCGGGGGGGGTGCTATTGCGTTCCCAGCGAAAGTCGAACGCCTGCTGCAAGCGCGTCATCACCTCGTGGAGCGGGCAGTCTTTCACAACTACCGTGGCGCGATATTCGGCAATCGGTTGCGCGACGGTCATCACCACGCCGCTCTGCTCGCTCAAAGCGCGTATAACCTCAAATAAAGGCTCTGCGACCAGTCGCACGCTCACGCGCCGCTCGAGACGCGAATCTTGCTTAGGATCGAGAATCGTCTGCTGCGCCCATGCGCACACCGTAGCCCAACAGGTAAGGGCAAAGAGGAGCCGTCGCATAGCCTACCTCCAGTCGCCGAGATTCGAGCGACATCAGTCCACTCCTTTCAATCAGCCTCCGCCCGCGCGTTTGCCTGCCTGCACGCCTTCCCAGACAATCTCCATCGGCTCGCCGTCGGGTGTGCAGTTGTAGATTGAGAAATCGGTGATACCCGCCTCACGCAGGAGGTCTTCGTCGATCCAGGCGTTGCCCGTGCAGGTATGCGGCTCGCGGCGCACGAGTTCGAACGCGGCGTCCGCCATAATATCCGCCTTGCGCCACTGCTTGGGCGCGCCCAGCCCCCACGCAATGGTCGCTTGGCTCTCAATCAGCGTGCGAGGCCACAGCGCGTTCACCGCCACATTATGCTCACGCACCTCCTCCGCCAACCCCAACGCGAGCATCGTCATGCCGAACTTGCTAATCATATACGCGACTTTGCCTGGCAACACCTGCAGGTCTATCGGCGGCGACATGGTGATAATGTGCCCCCAACGCTGGCTTATCATATGGGGCAGCACGAGTTGCGAGGCGATAAAGGAGGCGCGCAGGTTCACCTGCATCACCAAGTCGAAGCGTTTCGGGGGCGTCTCTAACACGGGATACCACCAGAGCGCGCCCGCGTTATTGACCAAGATATCGATGCGCCCGAAAGTCTCCAGCGTTTTGTCCACCATCTGTTGCAGGGCGTTCTCGTCGCGCACATCGACGCGGATGGGCAACGCGCGCCCGCCCAACGCCTCTACCTCTTCAGCGACCGTGTAGATTGTGCCGGGCAAGCGCGGGTCGGGTTCGGCGGTCTTGGCGGCGATGACCACATGCACGCCCTCCCGAGCGAATCTCAGCGCGATGGCGCGTCCGATGCCCCGGCTCGCGCCCGTGATGATTGCAACGCGATCGCGAATCTCTGTGTATGTTGGCATACTCGAAGGATACCTGCTTGAACTGACCTACTTGGACTGGGCTATGCTCTACTGAATGCCTCTTCGCCCCCGTGTGTGAACAGGAGTTTGGGGATAGCGTGTTGAAACAGATTGGGGTACACTTGTTAGGAGCACGCGGGATAGAGGCGGTGGTAGTGATAGACCGTGCACGGGGCAATCAGTCGACGCTGAGGTGGTTGCTGTATGATGGGCACGGCAACATGAAGGTGTGCTGATTGCGGCAGGCATAGCGGTTCTTGCGTTCTTTTCAGGGATGCTGGGGTTTGGGGTTGCGTTGGCGGCAGTGCCGTTTTTGAGCCTGTTTTTGGACGATCTGGCACACCAGGTACACCCGATGAGCCTTGCGCTGGGAGGGGCAACAGCCCTCTTTGCTCTGATAGGCTTTGGGCGCGCGGGGTATGTGGAGTGGCGGTTGGGTTGGCGACTGGCGTTGGTGGCGGGGCTCGCCTCACCAGTGGCGCGTGGCTGGCACAGCGGTTCAACCCGAACCTTTTGTGGGGGCTTTACTTCGCAAGCGTAGGCTACCTGCTGTACCGCATGGTGCACCCGCGCTTTGCACGGAAGGGGCAGACCGTCGACACGCGCAAGGCAACGCTCCTTGTAATCTCCATCGCGATTTATAGCACGATGCTGGGCGTGGGGGTGGGGTTTCTGCTGGTTCCCACGCTGATTGCGCTGGGCTTGGAGCCGAAGCGAGCAGCAGGCACGAACACACTGCCAATAGCGGCAGGGATACGACCCTGCGTGCCTGGTCGGCAGCGATTTGGCGTTGCTACCCCCATCTAACAACTTGCTCCATCGGTTTCGAGGTATAATAGCAAATGCAACGGCGCTTGGTTGGGAGTAGCATGCCGCATGGGGGCGGGCAGGCTAAGGGAGTGTTTCACTATGATGGTTCTCATGAATCGTGAAGCGACGGAAGAGCAGATAAGTGCTGTTTGTGAAGCCATTCACGAACACGGGCTGGAGTCGCTGGCGTTGCCAGGCGGCGCGCGCGTGGCGGTGGGCATCCCCAGCGCCATTCCGCCTGAGCTGCGCCCCATGCTGGATCAGCACCTGTCGGCGATGGATGGGGTTGACCAAGTCGTCCACATCACGCGCCCCTACAAGCGCGCCTCGCGCGACTTCCATCCGCACGATACTGTGGTGCGCATCGGCGCGGTAGAGATTGGCGGCGGACGGTTCGCTGTGATGGCGGGTCCCTGCGCCGTCGAGAGCTACGAGCAGACTCTGGAGTCGGCGCGGGTGGTGAAGGCGACAGGAGCGCAAATCCTGCGTGCGGGCGCCTACAAACCGCGCACCTCGCCCTACTCGTTCCAAGGGCTACAACGCGAGGGTCTGGAAATCCTGCGCACAGTCGCACAAGAGGTGGATATCCTCACCGTGAGCGAAGTGATCGACCCGCGTGATGTTGCGCTCGCAGCGGAGTATATCGATATTTTACAGATAGGCGCGCGCAATATGCAGAATTTCCCGCTGCTGGTGGAAGTGGGCAGGTCGGGCAAGCCTGTGTTGCTCAAGCGTTCGCCCAGCGCGACCATCGACGAGTGGCTCGCCGCCGCCGAGTATCTGCTGACCAACGGCAACGAACAGGTGATGCTGTGCGAGCGCGGCATCGTGCCGATTGACCGCGCCTATGTGCGCAACACGCTCGACATCAACGCCGTGCCTGTGATTAAGTACCACTCGCATCTGCCGATTATCGTCGACCCCAGCCACGGGATAGGGCATGCGCGTTATGTGCCGGCGGTCGCGTTGGCGGCGGTCGCAGCGGGCGCGGATGGACTGATTATCGAGGTGCATCCGCACCCTGAGCGTGCGCTCTCCGACGGCGTGCAGTCGCTGAGCCCCGAAGGGTTCGCGCAGCTGATGGCGCAAATCGGCGCGATACGGGCTGCAATCGCGCCGATGACGGGGAAGTAGCCTGCGTCTACACCTTGTGGATGCAGTGCCCAGCGGCGTCGTGGAACGCCTCCATCAACGCCTCCACCATCGCGGGGTGGGGGTGGATAGTGTCCACCAGCTCGTCCAAGGTGGCTTCGAGCTTGATAGCAAGCACCGCCTCCTGCAGCAGGTCGCCCGCGTGTTCGCAGCAGATATGCACGCCCAGAATCTGCCCGTACTTGGCGTCGGCGACGACCTTGACCAGCCCTTCCTTGACGCCCGACGCCATCGCGCGCCCCAGAATTCGTGGCGAGAACTTGCCGATTTTGACCTCGTAGCCCTGCTCCCGCGCCTGCTGCTCGGTCAACCCGACGCCTGCCACCTCAGGCGAAGTATAGACCACATTCGGCACTGCGCGATAATCCATCCGACGGTTCGCGCCGAAGCAGTTCTCGGCGGCGACGATGCCCTGCGCGCTTGCCACATGCGCCAGCGGCGCAACGCCGATAATATCGCCAATCGCGTAGATGTGCGGGATGTTCGTGCGTAGGTACTCGTCCACCGCCACATAGCGCTTATTCATCTGGACGCCAACGGTCTCCAGCCCGATGCCGTCCACATTCGGCTTGCGCCCCACGCCAATCAGCACCACCTGCGCATCGACGGTCTGCACGCCTTTGGGGGTCTCCACATAGCCGCGCCACAAGTCGCCGACGCGCTCGGCGGATTTGAGCGTGCTGCCCGTGATGAACTGCACACCCTGCTTGGACAGCGCGCGCGCAGCTTCTTGGGCGACCTCTTCGTCCATCGTGGGCAGGATGCGCGGCATCATCTCCACGACCGTCACATGGCTGCCGAGCGCGTTGAACACGAAGCTAAACTCCACGCCTACCGCGCCGCCGCCCAGAATCAGCAAGCTATCGGGCACGAACGGCGCGTTCACCGCGTCGTCGCTCGTCCATACATGCTCGCCCGCCAGCCCTGGAATGTTCAGATCCATCACGCTGGAGCCTGTTGCGAGGATGATATGCTTCCCCCGCACGAAGTCTTTACTGCCGTCGGCTTTGGACACCTCGATCGTGTGGGGGTCTATGAGTTTGCCCGTGCCCTCCACGCTCTGCACGCCGTTCTTTTTGAAGAGCGCGGCAATCCCGCCGCGCAGCGTCTGCACGATTTTGTCTTTGCGGGCTTGCATCTGCTGGAAATCGTAGTCGATTGCGCCCTCGATGAGGATGCCCATCTCCTTCGCGTGCAGCACCTGCTGGTAGCGTTCCGCATGAGCAATCATCGCCTTGCTGGGGATACAACCCCAGTTGAGACAAGTGCCGCCTAAATATTCGCGCTCGATACAGATAACACTGCCGCCGTGTTCTTTTGCGAGTTGCGCCGCGCGTATCGCCGCCACATAACCGCCGGGACCCGCGCCTAATACGACCACATCCGCTTCGTAAGTTGCCATAGATAACCTCCTCGAGACACCCAGAGTATACCTGCTTAGGTATAATCGCTATGTGGCTACATCGGTTGAGGCGGTGGCGCGTTGTTTGCAGCTGATGACGCGCTATCAGTTGCAGGAGCTGGAGATTGCTCTGGGCGAGACGCGCATCTACATCGAGCGCGCGGTGGCGACCGCGCCGCCCGCGATTGCGGTTGTAGAGCCCAGCGTAGCGGCAACTGCCGAAACGCCGAACGGGTTCCCCATCGAATCGCCGATGACAGGGATGTTCTATCGCGGTCCCTCGCCCAGCGAGCCGCCTTATGTGGAGGAGGGCGACTTAGTGCATGAGGGGCAGACGATTGGCTTGGTGGAAGCGATGAAGGTGTTCAACGAAATCCCCGCGCCGATGACGGGCGTGGTGCGGCGCATCGTGGCGCAGAATGCGACCCTGGTGCAGCAGGGAGATGTGCTGATGCTACTGGAGCCGCCGAATGCGTAAGATTCTTCGCCTGTCGGTTCTCGGCGCGGGCACAGTGGGCGGGGGGGTGCTGACCCTGCTCCGTGAGAACGCTGATCTCCTCCTCGCGCAAACGGGCAAACGCTTCGAAGTGCGCCATGTGCTTGTGCGCGACCTCCAAAAGCCACGCGCCGTCGCCATCGAGCCGAAACTGCTGACCGCCGCCCCCCAACGCGCCATTTGCGACCCCAGAGTCGATGTGGTGCTGGAGCTAATGGGCGGACTGGAACCTGCGCGCACACTGATACGCGACGCGCTGCAGGCAGGCAAGCATGTGATTACCGCAAACAAGCTCGTGATGGCGGTTTCAGGCGACGAATTGGTACGGCTCGCGCAGCGGCATGGCGTGCGCCTGCTTTATGAAGCGAGCGTCGCTGGCAGCTTGCCTATCCTGAACGCCCTGCAAGGCTCACTGGCGGGCAACCGCATCACGCGCGTGGTGGGGATTGTCAACAGCACCACGAACTTCATCCTGCGCGAGATGGAACGAGCAATTGAGGCGGACGAACCTGCCGAGACCGCCTACGACGCCGCCCTGCGCAAAGCGCAAGAACTCGGCTACGCCGAAGCCGACCCCAGCAGCGATGTGGACGGCTACGACGCGCAATATAAAACTGCCATCCTGGCGCGACTGGCGTTCCTGCAGTATGTGCCGTTGGAGAGCGTCTACCGCGAGGGCATCACCCACCTGAGCGGGCGCGACCTCCTCTGGGCGAAGCGGCTGAACATGGGGTTGAAGCTCTTGAGCATCTCCGAGCGGTTGCCTGACGGCAGGCTGTGCGCCCGTGTGCATCCGACGCTGATTCCGCGCGAGTGCCCTCTGTATGTGGTGCGCGGCGCGTTCAGCGGCGTGTGGCTGCAGGGCAACGGCTTCCAAGAGATGTCGCTGCACGGGTTCGGTGCAGGCGCGCGCGCCACCGCCAGCGCGGTCGTCGGCGACCTCATCGAAATCGCACGCCACCCCAGACCCTTGAAGCTTGAAGACCCCTCGCTGCGCACGGGCGAGACCGCGCCGATGGAGTCGCTCACGATGCGCTATTTCCTGCGCCTTGTCGCGCCCGACGAGGACGCCCTGCGCGCCCTGCGCGAGCCACTGCAACGGTTCAGCGTGGAGTTCCAACCCTCAGAGCCAGTAGCGCAAGGCGTCGAGCAGGTCGCGCTCACGCCGCCGCTCAACGAGGGCGAGTTCCTAACACACATCGCGCCCCTACGCACAGAGGCGACCATACAGGTGATACGACGGCTCTGAACGGTACAGAACCTCGCCTCAGTTCCCAAAATAAAAAGTGGGATGCACGCCTCGCTCACTTTCGGAGAGATACTGAGCGCGCTGAGCCATGCGCTGGACATTACCGAGGGGCAGCCGCGTGGACACGCTGTGCGCACTGCCTACCTCGCCTTGAGAGTCGCCGAAGAACTGAAACTGAGCGACACGAGCAAACGCGACCTCTACAAAGCCAGCCTGCTCAAAGACGCGGGCTGCTCCAGCAACGCTGTGCGCGTATACAAAATATTCGCCGCCGACGACCTGCTCACTAAACGCGATGTGAAACTGGCGAACTGGTCGAACCCGCTGGAGTCGCTGCGCTTCGCGCTGGAACATATGATGCCCGGCGCGAACACCTTCCAGAAGATACTGCACGCGCTGCGCGAGACGCGCGGCTCCGTCCGCGTGATGGATGAGGTCACGCAGGCGCGCTGCACACGAGGCGCGATGATTGCCCGTTATATCGGCTTCACGGAAGCTGTGGCGCAGGCAATCGAGTACCTGGACGAGCATTGGGACGGCAGAGGCTCGCCCTACAAGCTCAAAGGCGAGCAGATACCGCTTCTGGCGCGGATTTTGTGCCTGTGTCAGACGATGGAAGTGTTCGCCTCGACTTTCGGGGTGGACGCCGCGTATGAGATGCTGCACCAGCGCAATCGTCGCTGGTTCGATCCCGAGCTGATGCGTGTGGCGTGCAGTTTCCAAAATGACCGCACATTCTGGGCGTTGCACGCCGAGATGCTCCATAATCCCGATATGCAGCCGCCCGTGCCCGACTTCACACGCCATGTGATGCCCAGCGACATCGATCGCGTGTGCGAGGCGTTCGCGATGATTGTGGACGCCAAATCCAGCTTCACGGCGGAGCATTCGCGGCGTGTGGCGCGCTACTCGGTGCAGATTGCTCAAGCGCTGGGCTGGAGCGACGAGCGCGTGAACTTCATCTACCGCGCAGGGCTGCTGCACGACATCGGCAAGCTCGGCGTCTCGAATGCCATCTTGGAGAAACCGGGCAAACTGACAGTTGAGGAGTTTGATGTCATCCGCACGCACCCGCGCTACACCTATGAAATTCTGCGTCGCGTGCGCACTTTCGCATGGCTGGCGGAGGTCGCTGGGGCGCACCACGAACGGCTCGACGGGCGCGGCTACTGGCAAGGGCGCACCGCCGCCCAACTCACCCCCGAAATGCGGATACTGGCAGTTGCCGATGTGTACGACGCGCTCAGCGCAGACCGGCCCTACCGACCTGCGCTACCATTGGAACAGGTGTTCGAGATTATGGAGCGCGACAGCGGCACAGCGTTAGATGGCGAACTGGTGCAGGTACTGAAAACAATCCAGACGCGTTCTGTAGCCACTGCTGCGTAAGGTATCATGCGCGTCGATGATTCGGCTCATCGACCGCACGGGCTGGCAAGGCGAGCCAGAGCAGCTTTACACGGAGACGGCACTGTTCCCCGCGCCGCCGCCCGACCGCCCCTACATCTTCACCAACACTGTAACCACGTTGGACGGCAAGCTCATCTTGGGCGAGGTGGGCAGTAGCGCGGCAGGGCTGGGCAGCCCGATGGATCAGCAGCTGATGCACCGCTTGGAAGCGTTGGCAGACGCCGTGGTGATAGGCAGCAGCACGCTCCGCGTCGATAAACATATGAACTATCCGACGCGCCTCTACCGCGCGGTGGTGACCACCAGCGGCGACCTGCCCACCGACCACGACTTCTTTCGCAAATCCGCCCACGGACGCGCCCTCGTGTTCGCCCCCACGCGCCTGCCCCCTGACAAGAAACTCGCCTTAGAGCGCGTTGCGACCGTGCATTTGGTGGGCGAGACGCGCGTGGAAATCCCCGAAGTTGTGCGCATTCTGCATACCCATTATGAAGTGCGCTACCTGCTGGTGGAGGGCGGGGGCAGCTTGAACTACTACTTTTTCGAGGCGGGGCTGGTGGACGAGATTTTCCTGACGCTTGCGCCGCGCGTCAAAGGCGGAGCGCACCTGCCCACGATGGTGGACGGCGCAGGCTTGCCCCGTGAACACGCGCCCTACTACGAACTGCTCTCGGTCTACCTGCACGGCAGCGAGCTGTTCCTGCGCTATCGGAGACGCCCATGACGCTTCGCGAGTTTGTACGCGACCAGATTCAAGCCATTCACGCCGCGCTGCTGGCGGGCAGTGCGCCGCCCGTCGGCGCATACGACGCCGTGCAACTCAAAGAATGCCAGCGGCGCGCTTCCGTGCAGGTCGGGGCAAGCCACTTTCTCCCCGACGCGATTGTGCTGGAATTTATTTTCCAAGACGCCAGCCTCGGACCTGCGGTGCTCAGCGTGCGCGTGGATGCGCCTGAACCCATCGTGTATATGCCCGTGCCCGACTGGGTGATTGAAGATGTGTGGCAGGGCGATGTGACCGGTTCGTTCCGATTCCGCTCGGAAGCCGAGCGCATGCTGGAGGCGTTCCGCGAGCAGGTGTTCACCGAGCGCAACCGCGTGTTTTTTGAGAGGTCCGACCTGCCCAAGCGCAGGGACTGAGTCGGCGTTTCGGGTGAATCTCGGTATAATCCCTGATGTGGTAGTGGAGCGTTCGGCGCGAGACATCCGTAGGGCGAAGCGATTGGGCAGGCTGGGCTATGCACTGGCGCGCGGGCTGGGACGCACAGTGCGTCTCTATGTGGAGGGTTGGACGCCAATCGAGCAGCACCTGCGCGCGGGTACAGGCGCGGTGATGGTCTCTTGGCACGGGCGCACGCTCATCCCCGCGAACTTTATGCGTGGGCGGGGCGTCTGGGCGATGATCTCGCTCTCGCGCGACGGCGACATTCAGAACGAAATCTTTACACGGTTCGGCTTCCGCACGCTGCGCGGCTCGACCAGTCGGGGCGGGGTGCGCGCGGCTTTGGAAGCGGCGCGCGTGGTCAAAAAAGGCGCGGTGTTAGCCTTCACCCCCGACGGACCGCGTGGACCCAGCGGCAAGTTCCAGCCGGGCGCGTTGCTGATTGCCCAGAAAGCAGGCGCGCCTATCTACCCCGCAGGCGTTAGCGCGTATCCGCGCGTTCTGTTGCCCACTTGGGATCGGTATCTTATCCCCTTGCCGTTCGCCAAAGGCGCGTTCCTGATTGGACAGCCCGTGTGGGTGCCCCAAGACGCCGATAAAGACGACTTCGCCCGACTCGCCGAGCAACTCGAGCGGGCGATTAACCAGTTGGAAGCGCGCGCGGAAGCCATCGCGCGGGGGGCAAGGCGATGATTCGCGTCCTCTACAATCTCCTGCTGCTGCTGAGTGCGCCGTTGTGGCTGCTGTATGTGGCGACGCGCGTCGTGTTCGGCTCGTGGCGCGACCGTTGGCTGGAACGCTTCGGCTATGTGCCCGTGCCGCCCCCCTCGTCGAAACCGCGCCTATGGGTTCACTGCGTGTCGGTCGGCGAGACGCTCGCCGCGCAACCTGTTGTCCAACGCCTACGCGCAGCCCTGCCCGATTACGAAATCGTCTTCAGCGCTACCACCCCCACGGGTCAGCAGACCGCCCAAAACGCCCTGCGCAACAGCGTGGACTACTTTATATATTTCCCTCTCGACCTGCCGTTCGCCGTGCGTCGCACACTCAGGCGGGTGCAGCCGCGGCTGCTCATCCTGTTTGAGACCGAGCTGTGGCTGAATTTGCTTGCCGAACAGCAGCGTAGGGGCGGGCGGACGCTGGTGCTGAACGGGCGCATCAGCGACCGCACGGCGCGCCGTGCGGCGCGCCTGCGCGCCGTCTATCGGGCGATGCTCCGCTGCGTGGACTTCATCTGCGCCCAGTCGCCCACCGACGCCGCGCGTTTCATCGAGCTGGGCGCATCCCCCTCGCGCATCGAGGTGTGCGGCAACACCAAGTTCGACCAAGCGTTGCACGCCGCCGACAAGGACGCCGACTCGTGGCGTCGCACCCTCTCGCTGCCCGACCATGCGCCCGTAATCGTGGTGGGTAGCACGCGCACCTCCGACGAGGAGCAGCTCATCGCCGACGCCTACCAGCAAGTGCTTCACGCGCTGCCAGAGACTTGCCTCGTCCTCGCGCCGCGCCACTTGGAGCGTGTGGACGAGGTGGAACGGCTGCTGCGGGCGCACGGGTGGCAACCCTATCGGCGCAGTCAACTCCCCACCCCTGACGGTCGGCGCGCGCAGGTGGTAATCTTAGACACCTTCGGCGAGCTGGCAAGCCTCTACTGCGTCGCCGATGTGGCGATTGTGGGCGGGGCGTTCGCGCCGCTGGGCGGGCAGAACCTGTTCCAGCCCCTCGCGCACGGCAAACCCGTCTTCTTCGGACCGCACACCCACAACTTCCGCGATATTGCGCAACTCGCGCAGGCGGCGGGCGTCGGCTTCGAGGTGCAGAGCGCCGCGCAACTCGCCCAGGGCGTCCTGCGCCTGCTAAACGACCCCAAACGCCGCGAGCAAATCGCCCAATACGCCCGCACACTCATCCGAAACCATCAAGGCGCCGCCCAGCGATGCGTGGAACAGGTCAAACGATGGCTGCAACACTCCTAAAAGCCGTTCCTGAGAGACAAACAAGAACGAACCACTGGCAAGTGGACGGCTTGCAGGAACACGGCTTGGGGTATACTGTGCGCCGAGGGAGTGTGAACGATGAACTTCTTAGATAATCCGTTTTCAACGACAGGCATCGCGGTCATCTTATTTGTGATTGTGGTATTGCGGGCGTCGCTACGGGTGCTGCCAGAATGGGAGCGCGCGGTGGTGCTGCGCTTGGGGCGATTTCAGGCAGTGAAGGGACCAGGCATCATCTTTCTGATACCGATTATCGACACGGCGCGGATTGTGGACACGCGCATCGTAACGATGAATGTGCCGCGCCAAGAAGCTATCACCAGCGACAATGTGTCGGTGAGCGTGGACGCAGTGGTGCTGTTCAAGGTGATGGATCCGCGCGACGCGGTGGTGCAGATTACTGACTATATTCAAACGGCGAGCTTGATTGCGCAGACCACCTTGCGCAGCGTGATAGGTCAAGCCGAGCTGGACGACCTGCTGGCGCGCCGCGATAAGATTAATCAGCAGCTCCAGTCGATTATCGACGAGCAGACCGAGGCGTTCGGCGTGAAGGTGACCAGCGTCGAGGTGCGCGATGTGATTTTGCCTGAGGAGATGAAGCGTGCGTTGGCGCGTCAGGCGGAGAGCGAGCGCGAGCGACGGGCGAAGATTATCGCCGCCGAGGGCGAGTATCAGGCGGCGGAGAAGTTGGTGCAAGCCGCGCAGATGATCGCGCAGCAGCCGTCCGCTCTGCAACTACGCTACCTGCAGACGCTGGCGGAAATCACTGGCGAACGCAACACGACCGTCGTATTCCCCATCCCGATGGACTTGATACGACCGCTGATGGATGGAACCCTTCAATACAACGTGCCCCAGTCGCCGTCTAAAACCTAAGCGAAATGCGTGATAGCTTGGGAACCTTCGATGTGCTATAATTTGCCATATAGCACAGGCTATCATCGACACTCTTAGCGAGGAGCGAAACTATGAACTGGGAGCAAGCCTATCGCGAGTTGCTGAAGCAGTATAACCAGGTAAAAACGGAGTACGAGCGCGCGGTGCAGCGGATTCAAGAGCTGGAGAGCCAGCCGCGCAACGGGGCGTCCGCCGCCGTGAAAGCGCCTGAGGTGGTCGCAGCCGATGTCGCCAGCCCGGCGAACTACGAAGCGACGCTCAAACGCCTCGTGCGGCAGATTGGCGCCATCTTGCAGGCGGAGAAGGTCGTGTTCATGCTCCACGACCCCGAAGAGGGCGAACTGCGCGCCTACCCGCCTGCCTACGGCATGACCGACGACGAAATCCGACTGCTGCGCCTACGCGCGACGCAGGGCGTCTCAGGCGAGGTGTTCCGCGAGGGGAAGCCCATCATCGTCCACGACGCGCTCACCGACCCGCGCACCACCAAAGAGCATGTCGCGATGCTCCACATCCGCAACCTGGTGTGCGTGCCCCTCATCTTGGAGAAGCGCGACGAGGAGAACCGCGTCATCGACAGGCAGACGATAGGCGTGCTACATGCCTTCAACAAACAGCGCGGCGGACACTTCATCGACGAGGATGTGCGCCTGTTGGAACGCATGTCGCGCAACGCCGCCGCCGTCATCGCAGGAATGCGCCTCTACCAAGCTATCCTCGAAGAGAAAGAGGAACTGGTGCATACCATCGAGAGCCTGCGCGCAGGGCTGATACTGGTGCACCATAACGGGCGCATCAACCAGATGAACGCCGCCGCGCGCCGCGTGTTCGGACTGGGACCCGATGTGCTGGGCAAAAACTACGCCGACATCATCAATAACGAAGTGATACGCAACATGATCCGCTCCGCCCTCGAAGAAGAAAAAGAGGGTGAACTGGTCGAGATTACTGTGCAAATCGACAACAAAGAGCATATCTACCAAGTGCAGAACGCCATCGTGCGCGGTGAAGACCAGAAGCCGATGGGTACTGTGATGATTTTCAACGACATCACCGACATCCGCAACTTGGAGCGCATGAAGTCGGCGTTTGTGGCGACCGTCTCGCACGAGCTGCGCACACCGCTCACCGCCATCAAGGGCTTCGTCTCTACCCTACTGATGGACTCCGACGACGCCTTCCCCCCAGAAGAGCGACGCGAGTTCTACTCAATCATCGACCAAGAGACCGACCGCCTCACGCGCCTTATCAACGACCTGCTCAACATCGCTCGTATCGAGGCAGGCGAGTCGCTCAAGCCAGTCTACAAGGAAGTCGACTTCTATCGCCTGTCGCAGAAAGTGGTGATGATTCAGCGCCAAGCGACCAACCGCCACACGATTATCCACGAAGTGCCCGAAGATTTGCCCAAAATCATCGCCGATGAGGACAAGGTAGACCAGATTCTGACAAACTTGCTCAGCAACGCCATCAAATACTCGCCGAACGGCGGTGAGATTCGCGTCAAAGCATGGGAAGAGGACGCCGATCACATCATCTTCTATGTCTCAGACCAAGGCATGGGCATTCCGAAGGAGCACCTGACGAAGGTGTTCGAGAAGTTCCACCGCGTGGACAACACCGACACGCGCAAACAGTACGGCACAGGGTTGGGGCTGTACCTCGTGAAGCACTTGGTGGAGGCGATTCACGGCGGGCAGATATGGGTCGAGAGCGAGGTGGGCGTCGGCTCCACCTTCTATGTGCGCCTGCCCAAGATTCCGCCCGCCGTCAAAGAGGGTAAAGAGCAGGTTGAGAAATGACCCTGCGCGTGCGTATCACGCAGGAACCCGACGCGACCGATCTGCCCCTGCCGAGCTACCAGACGGACGGCTCGGCAGGGGTTGACCTTTACGCCGCGGTGAAGGAGCCTATCACCTTGCAGCCCGGCGAGCGCGCCCTCGTGCCGACAGGCATCCGTATCGCCCTGCCCCAAGGCTACGAGGCGCAGGTGCGCCCGCGCAGCGGGCTGGCAATTCGGCACGGAATCAGTCTGGTAAACGCTCCAGGCACCATCGACAGCGACTATCGCGGCGAGATTCAGGTAATCCTCATCAACTTAGGGCAGCAGCCATTCACGATACAGCGCGGCGAGCGCATCGCACAGATGGTGGTCGCCCCCGTGACTCGCGTGGATTGGGAGCAGGTCAGCGAACTGCCCCCTACAACGCGCGGCGACGGCGGCTTCGGGCACACAGGACGATAGCCCCCCCTTGACAACACCCCACCCCCTTTGGGTATCCTAAAATTAGCACTCAAGCCTTGAGAGTGCTAAATTTAGGTTCAACACCAGACCCTAAGGAGGTGATTTGCGGATGACTTTCAGACCGCTTAATGACAAGGTTGTGATTGAGCTGCTGGAGGAGGACGAGAAGACCGAGGCAGGCATCATCCTGCCCGACACCGCCAAGAAACGCCCGCAGGAAGGCAAGGTCGTCGCTATCGGACCCGGACGCTTGCTCAACATCGGTGAACGCGCGCCGATGACCGTGCAGGTCGGACAGCGCGTCGTCTTCTCCAAATACGCTGGCAGTGAGTTCGAGTACGAGGGTAAGAAGTTCCTCATCCTCGATGAGGATCAAATCTACGCAATTCGCGAACACTAATTACAGGAGGTGCAAACTATGCCTGCAAAGATGCTGAAGTTCGAAGAAGAGGCTCGACGCGCCCTTGAGCGCGGTGTGAACAAGGTCGCCAACGCCGTGAAGGTGACCCTCGGTCCGAAAGGGCGCAATGTGGTGCTGGATCGCAAGTGGGGCGCGCCGATTATCACCAAAGACGGCGTAACCGTTGCGAAAGAGATTGAACTTTCCGACCCGTGGGAGAATATGGGCGCGCAACTGTGCCGTGAAGTGGCGTCCAAGACCAACGATGTGGCGGGCGACGGCACGACCACTGCCACAGTGCTGGCGCAAGCGCTGGTGAACGAAGGCATGCGCTATGTGGCGGCTGGCGGCAACCCGATTGCCCTCAAACGCGGCATCGAGAAAGCCGTCGCCAAAGCCGTCGAGACCATCAAGGAACACGCCATCCCCGTCACCGAACGCGAACAGATCGAGTATGTCGCCACCATCGCAGGCAACGACCCCGAAATCGGCAAGATGATTGCCGAAGCGATGGACAAGGTCGGCAAAGACGGCGTGATTACCATCGAAGAGTCTAAAGGCACGCAGACCACCCTCGAAATCGTGGAGGGAATGCAGTTCGACCGCGGCTATATCTCGCCCTACTTCATCACCGACCCCGAGCGCATGGAGGCGGTGCTGGAGGATGCGCTGATTCTGATTCACGAGAAGAAGATTAGCTCGGCGCAGGATCTGCTGCCCGTGCTGGAGCGCGTGGCGCAGGCGCGACGCCCGCTGCTGATTATCGCCGAGGATGTGGACGGCGACGCGCTGGCGACGCTGGTGGTGAACAAGCTGCGCGGCGTGCTGCAGGTCGCTGCTGTGAAAGCCCCCGGCTTCGGCGAGCGACGCAAAGCGATGCTCGAAGATATCGCCATCTTGACCAACGGGCGGTTCATCTCCGAAGACTTGGGCATCAAGCTGGAGAATGTGACGCTCGATATGCTCGGTCAGGCGAAGAAGGTGGTCATCGCCAAAGAGGAGACCACAATCATCGAGGGCGCAGGCTCGCAGGAAGCGGTGATGGGACGCATCAATCAGATTAAACGCCTCATCGAGACCACCGAGAGCAGCTACGACCGCGAGAAGTTGCAAGAGCGTCTGGCGAAGCTGTCGGGCGGCGTGGCAGTGCTGAAAATCGGCGCAGCCACCGAGACCGAGCTGAAGGAGAAGAAGCACCGCTTCGAGGACGCGCTCTCGGCGACGCGCGCGGCAGTAGAGGAGGGCATCGTGCCCGGCGGCGGCAAAATCTTCCTGCTGGCGCAAGACGCGCTGGACGGCATCGGCGAGACCGACGATGAGCGCATAGGCGTCAATATCCTGCGCCGCGCGTTGGAAGAGCCGCTGCGCCAGATTGCCGAGAACGCCGGGCTGGAAGGCTCCGTGATTGTCGAGAAGGTCAAAGCGCTCGGCAAGCACGAGGGTCTCGACGCGCGCACGGGCGAATTCGTTGACCTGGTGAAGTCGGGTATAATTGACCCCGCCAAGGTCAGCCGTGCCGCGCTGGAGAACGCCGCGTCGATCGCTGGGCTGGTGCTGACCACCGAGGCGATGGTCGCGGAGAAGCCCGAAAAGAAACCGGAGCCGACGCCTGGTGCGGGCGGCGACTTCGACGACTTCTAAAACTCATCTCCCCTCCCACCCCCAAGGACCGGGCGCTGTTCCCCTCCGCCCGGTCCACCGCCGCTTATTCAGTTCCGCATCATATCATCGGAGTCCCCGCTGATGCCTGCTTGAGCACACACATTCCTGTCCGTACAAGATATGCACTCAAGTATTACACAGTCCCTCTTGAGATTCCTCGCCTGCGGCTCGGAATGACAGGGCTTGTTTTGGTGAGTGACTGCTGTCCTGCCGGGCGGCCCCCGGGCGGGGGGGGGGGCCGGCCCCCCCCCCCCCCGCCCCCCCCCCCCCCCCCCCCCCGGGACAGGTTATTGCTAAGAGAGAAAGGCTATCATTCCAAACCGAAGGCGAGGAAGCTCACAAAGACTTCCTAATATTTGAGAAACTTAGAATGGTTTCCGCCACTCCAGCAGCAGGCGTTGCTGGTCGCGTGGGATGCTGGGGTCGGGGCGACGCTCGTAGTGCGTCCACTGGAAGCCGAACATCAGGAAGTTCTCAGAATCCAGCTTGCGCTCGGTGGAGAGGAAGAAGGTGTGGGCGATGCCGTTGCGCTCGCCGAACCGCTCCGCGTCGACGCGGTAGCCGACGCTGTATTGGAGGTTGTCGCTCTGGTTCGCGCTGAGGGTCAGCCCGCCGCGCCGCGTGCGCCGATTCTGCTGCTCGTTCCACTCGATGCGGTAGTCGCCTCGTAGCAAGATACGCGGCGTCCACTGCCACTCCAGCCCCCACGCCGAGAAGCCCGTCGGTTGCAACACCGAGCCAAGCACGACCTGCGCGTTCGCCTGCTCGGGGTGCGTCTGGAACTGGTGCGTCAGGGTCAGCCGCCCATCGAGTTTGTAGGCGACATCGTAGTTGCGCACGAGGAACAGCCTGCCGTCCTGATAGGTGCGCGTTTTGTAGGCGAGGCTGTAGCGCAGCTGGGGGTGCGGTGGCGATTCGATCTGATAGTATCGATCCACGGCGCGCCCCTGTCCGGGCACATAGAGACCGACATAGCCGCCAGCGAGTTTATGGCGTAGCGCAGTCGCCTGCGCCGTGAAGTGTTTATTCTCTTGCTGCCACGCGCCCCTATCCGCAAGCGCGCCGTAGCGGAAGTCGAACTGGAAGTCTTGCAATCCCAAGAAGTGGAACGGTTTCGCGCTTTGGATGACCACTTGGCTTTGGGCGCGGGTGTTGGTGCGGTCGACGCGCTGTTCTTGGTACGCGCCGCCGATGCTCAACACGCCGAAGGCGGTCTGAGTTAGCCCTGCCGACAGCACTCGGTTGCCGTTTGCGCCCTCTTTGGCGTTGCGCGTCTCGGAGAAGGTGAGTTTCGCGCCGGGTTTGATTTCAAACTCCAGCCCAACCTGCTGTGCGCTCTCATCGGGCACGCCGTCGCGGTTGGCTTCCATGTGCGCGAACTGCAGCGTCGTGCGCGGGTTCAGCGCGTAGGCGGTCTGATAGTGCCGATAGCGTTCGCTGGGCACGCCTGTAGCGTTCGTGCGTCGCTCTTCCAGCGCAAGGTTCAGGTTGCGAATCGCGCTTGTAGTGAATCGCCAGAACTCAGTGTCTTGATAGAGGGGGTTCGCCAGCGTCCCCCCAATGCGCCGTCGCTCCTGGTAAGCGTTCAGCTGACCCCAGCCGAGCTGATACTGCAGGTCATCGCGCTCGTACTCGTCTTGATAGAGGCGTTCTATGAGCTTGCCCGATTCATATTCGTCCTGCTGGCGTCCGAAGGTGAGGTTTCTGAACGGTTGCCACATGAATCGGTAGCGTTGGCGGCGGTTGAGGATGTTCTCTTGGGGGTTGCGTGCGCCAAAGCCGAACAGCTCCAGTTGGAAGTTCTGTGTGGGGCGCAGTTTCGCAGTCCAGTCGTGCTGGCTGAAGCCGCGCAGTTGTGCGAAGAAGTCGCGTTCGGGGTCTGCCAAGTCGTGCGCCCGCGCAAAATCAGGGTCCACCTGCCGCTGATGGTAGTGCAGTTCAATCAGGGGGTGAATGAATCGCGCGCTGGTGCGGTAGAGTCCTGCGCCGATTTCGCGCACGCGCATCTGCGAGAGCGCAAGCCCGAACTGCTTGGTGGTAATCGCGGCGTCCCAATCGAAGCGGTGGATGCCCTGCTCGTTATGGAACATCATCTGCTCGATGCGCGTGAGGTCGCGTAGACGAGTGAAGTTGGAGGCGATGTTGCGTTCGTGCAGGCGCAGTTGGAGGTTGGGCGTGCGCAGTTGCCAGTGGACGGCTTGGAGGTCGCCCTCGCCTGCGCGGTCGGCAGTCTCGTAGCGGCGCATCTGCAGGCTCAGGTCTTTCGAGGGCTTGACCTCCACGCGCTGGAGGGTGCGTTCCAAGCCCTGCTCGCGCATCAGCAGGGGCAGGTCCTTGTTCGCATCGAAGGGCGTAGCGTTCGCCGTGTCGTGGAACTGGCGCACCTCTTCCACCAGTTGTTGATGCTCGGCGGGCGCGAGGTTGGGCAGCTTGCCGAATTCAGGCGACACGGCGCGGTGCGTATGCTCGACCACGAGAAACTCCGTCTCGATTTTGAGGTTCTCGCGTTCCAGCGTGCCTGACGGCGACTGGATTTGTTGCTCGGCGGCGGCGATTTTGAGGTTCGCTTGCGTAATTTCCAGTTGCGTATGGTCGCGGCTCATGCCCGCCTCGCGGGCGAGTTGCCCTTTGTCGCCTTCGGCGAGGTCGCCGAATCGGGTGAAGCCCTCGCCGACGCGCTGTTGCATGCGCGAGGCTTTAAGCCAGGGCGTTTCGAGGGTGTACACATCGCGTTCGATACGCGCCGCGCCTTGTTTGAGGAGCAGTTGGTCGAACTTGAGCGTGCTGTTGGGCGCAAGTTGCAGGCTGGAGGCGAGCTGCTCGCGTACCAAGCCGCGCTCGCGCTCCCAGTCGCCTTTTTGTTGGTCGCCCAAATCTTTGAATCGCTTGAACTCGGCGGAGGCTTCGCGTCGCGTCCAGTTCAGGTTCAGCCAGTTGCTGTTGAATTGCCAACCCTCTTGCTGGATGTCGCCCTTATCGTCTCGAATGCGCAGACGGCTCTGTTGCATCGCCGCGCCGCCTAAATTCAGCCCGACGGTGTAGTCGAGTCGTTTAATGCCTCGTTCGCGCTCCCATGCGGCGATTTGGTTGGCGTCCAGTCCGCTCTGCACGCCGAGCATCTTCTGCGCGGAGAAGCCTTTACCGATGTCTTGGTAGTTGGCGCGGAGCTGGAGTGCGCCTGTATTCAATTGCAGTTGCTGCACGATGAACTGCGCGGTTTCGGAAGGGGCGATGTTGGGGGTTTGGCGGTCGCGCATCGTGGGCGCGGCGTAGGCGTTGATTGCCTCGCGTGAGCCGATGAAGAAGTAGCCCTGCAAGCCGCCGCTACTCCCAAAGCGCAGGGCATTTTGCATACCGTATGCGCTGAGACGGTAGCTCGCGCCGTCTTTGGTGGTCTCCGTCATGCCCGGCATATAGAGCGCGCTCAAGCTGCCGCCCTGTCCGAACGAAAGCGATAAGATGGGCAACGCACCGACGATGTTCTCCCGCGCGCCTTGCGGGTCGTAGCGATAGGCGACCTGCACGCTGGAGATGCGACGCACAGGCTGCGCGAACGTGATGTTGCCGGATGCGTAATCGATCCAGTAGTCTAAATCGCGTTGCAGGCGTTTGCCGTCCACATAGACTGTTTCGGAATAGGGGATAATAGGCGCGTAGCGTGTGGTGTAGCCGCCGCGCGTGCCGTTGCCGGGCATTAAGTCGGACGCGGCTTCACCAATCGTGTTGGAGGCGGCGGGCGCAGCGGATTTCGCCGTGCTGCTCAGGTCAAGCAGCGTCGGCGCGCTCTCTTGCGCTGAGCTTCCCAGCGCAAGTCCCAGCAAGCCTGCCCACACGAATCGTCTCATGGTAGCCGTTTATTTGAGGTCGACCGTCACGATTGGCACGAAGAAGCGTCTTGGGTTCGGCTCGCGCTGTTTCGCGCCGAAAATTTGGGCGCGGTCTTCCTCGCAGAGTTGTTGGTTGAGTTGTTGGAGCCAGTTCGCTAAGTCTTGCGTTGCGGTCGCGGTTGCGGGCGGCGTCAAGGGCTGGGAGGCAATCGGTTCCATCGCGGGCGCGTTGGCGTCGGGGGTCTCTGCGATTACAGTGATCCCCCCCGTCGTGGGCGCGGTTGCGGCAGGCGTATAGCGGGGCGTCGAGTCGCCCGTGACCACGATAGACGACGCAGGTTCAGACACGGGCGGAGCGGCGCTAATGCGCGTGTTGAACACCCAGCGTGGCGCGGGCGAGGCGGTGCGATAGCTGGGCGAGGACTGCACGACAATCACTAACGGCGCGCTTGGCGACTGCTCGTGCGGGGCGTCGGTAGTCAGCGACAGTGGCGTAGCGAGGGTCTCTTCGAGGCGCGGCGTTGCAACTGCTGTCTCCGAGAGGGGTTGCGGGCGCGGCAGTGTCAGCCAGCTCAGCAGTAAGCCGACGCTCAGTGCAGGGGCTAATACGCGCCAACTCGGCGTCAGACGCTTGGCGAGGCTGGCGCGGCGCGTGGTGGAAGCGAGAATCCGCTCGCGCAAGTCAGGCGGGGGCAACTCGCGCGGCAGCCGACGCACACTGCTCCCCACCGCTCGCCATAACTCAACCGTTGCACGGCACGACTCGCAACGCGAGAGATGCGCCTCCACCGCGTTCTCGTCGAACGGGTTCAGCACCCCGTCCACATAAAGACTCAACTTCTCCTCCCATTCGGGACAGTGCAGCGTTCTACCCATAGTGCGCCTCTATCTAATTAGACGGCGTTCCGATGGAATTGTACCGCATTGCGGGTCGAGATGATGTATCTAAGCCGCCTGTTTTTGGGCTTGGGCGACGGGAATGCGCAGGATGAACTCCGCGCCTTGCTCGCTGTCGCCGAGGATGAGTGTGCCGCCGTGCTTTTGCGCAATCTCCAGCGAGATGGCGAGTCCCAGCCCTGTGCCTTTGTTGGGGTCTTTGGTGGTGAAGAAGGGGTCAAAAATCTGCGAGCGGATATCGGGGGGCACGCCGGGGCCGTTATCGCGGATGCGCAGCTCGGCGTAGGCGCGTTTTCCGTCGTCGTGGCGAGCGGTCTCGATATGGATTTCTCCGTTCTCTTGTCCTTCCAGCGCGTCGCGGGCGTTGGTCAGCAGGTTAATCACAATCTGCTCCAGCGAGTTCGCCTCGCCCAGCACGGCGGGCAGGTCGTCGGCGTAGTGTTCGGCGAGCGTGACGCCGCGCTGGCGCAGCTGTTCACGCATCAGGATGAGCGCGTTCTGGGCGACCTCGCTGAGGTTGACAGGTTCGTACTCCTCACGTGGCTTACGCGAGAAGACGCGCAGGTGCTGAATAATCTGGCTCATGCGCACGGTCTGGCGGTGGATGATGGTCAAGTCCTCGTGGAGTTGCTGGATGAGTTGCGGAGTGGGTAGTTCGCGCAGCGTTTCGAGGTTTTGCTGAGCGATAGCGCGGATGATGGCGAGCGGCTGGTTCAGCTCGTGGGCGACGCCTGACGCCAGCGTGCCCAGCGAGGCGAGTTTGCTGGATTGAATAAGCTGCGTTTCGGCTTTCTGCAGGGCGTCTACCATGTGGTTGAACGAGTCGGCGAGGTCGTCCAGATCGGGGCAGCCGCGACTGGGGAGTTGCACGCGCCGGGTGAGGTCGCCTGTGGCGATGTCGTGCGTCGCTTTGACCAACAGGCGCAAGGGGCGCACCAGCGTCTTGTGCAGGAAAGCCGCGCCGATCAGCAGGAAGGTCAACATGCAAGTCATGGCGACACCGAACTCCTCGCGCACACGGTCGTTAATGCTGGCGCGCAGGTCGTCGGCGACGCTTGTGAGCCGTTCATTCGCCTTGTGGAAGGCGTTGATGAGCAGCGCGCCCAGCCGCTGTTCCAAGTCGGTCTGAGTGGCGCGCGCCGAGCTTGCCAACGCTTCCAAGAAGCCGCGTTGTTGCGCCCGTGTTTGCTGGGTGAGCGTCTCGGTCGCTAAGGCGACGGCGCGTTGCTGGGCTTGCTCGATTTGTTGCTGGGTCATCTCGCGTTGGCGACGCCACTGTCTTTCGAAGCGCGCTTGGGCAGCGGCGCGGCTCTGGCGCATCTCGTCGCGTATCTGCGCCTGCTGACGGTTGAAATGCTCTTCTAACGACTGATGGAGTGCGCTGACCAGTTGGAACGCCTCGTCCGCAGGCTGAGCGATGAACAGCATCGCGCGCAGCGTGCGTACGGGGGCAATTGTGACGAGATATTCGCCGTCGTTGAGCGCCACGCGCAGGCTCTGGGCAGTGTTCGGCGTTTGGAAGGTATCGGGCAGGCGCGTCTCGGTTTGCCCGACGCGCGTTCGGTCGGTGTGGGCGAGGATGAGGCGGTTCTGCTGGATGAGCGCGACGCTGCCCCGCGCGCCCAGTCGGTAGCCGCGCACCAGCGCGTTTAATTCGTCTAAACTTACTAACGCGAATATCGCGCCTTGCAGCTCCGCGCCGCGTTGGCGGATGGGCGTTATCAGGGGCACTAACGGCTGCAATCGTCCCTCCACACGGTAGAGCTGCGCCTCGCCCAGAATCGTGTCTTGTTCCTCCACGAGGCGCATCCAGAGCGTAGCGCGTTCCGTCGCTACTGTGGAAGGCTCACTGAGCGCGTCGGACACCTCCAGTAGCGTCTCGCCGCGCTTGTCGAGCAGGGTCAACATCTGGTAGGCGGGTTCACGGTCTTGGAGCGATTGCAAAATCCAGCGCGCCTCTTGCAGGTTGGCGTTCTGGATGGCGGGTTGCTGCGCGATGAGCGTCAGTTGCGCGGTGTAGTTGCGCATCAGCCCTTCCACTTGTCGCGAGAGTTGCGCTGCGAGCTGCGCCGAGTGTTGACCGATGAGGTCTTGAATCGCCAACTGGGTCGCCTCTTTGGTGGCGGTTTGGAGAGCGGCGAGCGACTGGGCATGCGTTGCTTGCACGCTCTGCTCGACCTCTTGGAGGGCGTTGTCGAGGCTCAGCTGGGTTTCGTGTTCGGCGCGTTGCAGCGCGTGGCGCGTGCGCGTCTGCAGTTCTCCCATCGCTTGACGCAGTAGGCGCGTCTGTTCTTGCAGCAGCGTTTCGCGGTAGGCATGCAGTTGTCCTTGCATCTGGCGTTTCACTGCGGTGTGGCTTTCTTGGACGCCTGCGGCGACGCCCGCGCGCAGGTCGTCGCGGGCGCGGCGCAACGCCTGCTGCACGCCGCCTTGAAACTCTCGGGTGGAACGAGCGACCTGACCGTTGAGGTAAGTGTAGAGTAGCCCCCCCGACAGCATCATAGGAATAAGCGCTGTGAGTGTGTAGAACAGCAGCAACCGCTCGCGTAAACCCAGCCGTCTCATTGGTCG
>JBKBKS010000010.1:11550-31880 GCA_046294565.1 Fimbriimonadales bacterium | reverse complement strand
GCACCCCTTTGTCATTCCGAGCCGCACCCGCCGTCATTCCGAGCCGCACCCGCCGTCATTCCGAGCCGCACCCGCCGTCATTCCGAGCCGAAGGCGAGGAATCTCAACAGGGACTTTTTCACACTCGAGCAACTTAGTAGGTGCTTTCACCGTTTCTACAGGCGGACGATATGTCCGTAGATTGTGGTTATAATGCCCGCACGGGCAAAAGGGAAGCGTATGTCGCTACTCTTAGCCCATAGGTAATATATCGGCAACTGTTGGGGATGTCTCTATGAAAGCAAGACTCTCGCCATACTTAACAAGCAGGAATTCACCACAACTCTGTGTAAAGAGATTCCATGCGGGCAACGATGCCTGATCCAGCGGTGTTCGTAGAACGGAAGCCGTGCTGCGCCTGTTTCACCAAGTGCGCAATCTGACACGATGAACCTCTCCATTTCCCCCAGTGTGATTCAAATCACAGACTTGCTTGTGTAGGCGCGGGTACTCTTTTGACACGCTAAACATCAGGAGGCGACTATGAATAACCGATGGATTTGGGGCATACCCGCCATAGTGTTGGCAAGTGTGTTAGTCGGCGCAGTTGCGACAAGCCAACGCGCCGAGCGTAAGGATATCGTTGATACTGCTATCGCTGCTGGTCAATTCAAAACTTTGGTGAAACTCGTTCAGGAGGCGGACCTTGTAGATGCGCTTCGCGGCGAGGGACCGTTCACAGTATTCGCTCCGACCGACGCAGCGTTCGCCAAGCTGCCCAAGGCGCAGGTAGACGCCTTGCTGAAGGACAAAGAGGCTCTCAAACAAGTGTTGCTCTACCATGTGGTCTCGGGCAAGGTTATGTCTAAAGATGTTGTCAAGCTGCGCTCTGCAAAGACCTTGCAGGGACAGAATGTTAATATTCGTGTTCAAAATAAGGTCGTTCGAATTAACGATGCTCGCGTAGTTCGTGCGGACATCGAGTGTTCCAACGGCGTGATTCATGTCATCGACAAGGTCATCCTCCCTCCCAACCGCAAGTAAGTACCTCCCTTCTGCCTGCTCCCCTCTCCGCCGCCCCCCTCTCGCCCTGAGAGGGGGGTCTTACTCGTGTGGGAGGTATAATCTGGACTGATGAGTAGGCATTACGACTATCCTGATAGCCCGTTGTATCGGTTGCGCCACTCGGCGGCGCACCTGCTGGCGCAAGCCGTGCTGGAGCTGTACCCCGACGCCAAACTCGGCGTCGGACCGCCCATCGAGAACGGCTTCTACTACGATTTCGACTTCGCCCAGCCCTTGCGCGAGGAAGACCTGCAACAGATCGAGCAGAAGATGCGCGAAATTGCCCAGCGCGCGCTGGACATCACGCGCTTCGAGATCTCGCGCGAGGACGCCGAACGGCTCATCCGAGAAATCGGGCAGACGCCCTACAAAATCGAACTGCTGCAAGCCATCCCCGAAGGCGAGACAATCAGCTTCTATCAGCAGGGCGACTTTATCGACCTATGCCGCGGGCCGCATGTGCAAAACACGCGCGAGATCCAACACTTCAAGTTGCTCTCGCTGGCAGGAGCGTATTGGCGCGGCGACGAGAAGAATAAGATGCTCACCCGAATCTACGGCACGGCGTTCTTCACGCAGGAGGAGCTGGAAGACTACCTGCACAAGTTGGAAGAGGCGAAGCGGCGCGACCACCGCAAACTGGGGCGCGAGCTGGGGCTGTTCATGATTGCCCCCGAGGTGGGCAGCGGCTTGCCGATGCTCCTGCCCAAAGGCGCGACCGTCCGCCGCGTGCTGGAAGAGTTCATCCTGCACGAGGAGCTTAAGGCTGGCTATCAGCATGTGCGCACCCCAGAGATAGCGAACCTGAACCTCTACCGCACCAGCGGACACTACCCCTACTACAAAGACTCGATGTATCCGCCGATGGTGTTTGAGGATGGCGAAGAGCTCATCCTGCGCCCGATGAACTGCCCGCACCACTTCCTGATTTACAAGTCGGAGCCGCGCTCTTATCGCGACCTGCCGCTGCGCCTTGCCGAACTCGGCACGGTCTATCGATACGAGAAGAGCGGCGAACTGTCGGGGCTAATCCGCGTGCGCTGCTTCACCATCAACGACGCCCATGTGTTCCTGCGTCCCGAACAGATTAAAGCCGAAGTGCAACACAATATCGAGCTCATCAGCACGGTGTATCGCCGACTGAATCTGACCGATTTCTGGTATCGGCTCTCCCTGCGCGACCCTGCCGACAAGGCGAAATACTACGACGACGATGTAATGTGGGAGACCGCCGAGAACGCGCTGCGCCAAGCGTTAGATGAGCTGGGGCTACAATACCACGCCGTGCCTGGCGAGGCGGCTTTCTACGGACCCAAACTCGATGTGGAAGTGCGCGACTGTCTGGGACGCGAATGGACGGTCTCTACAGTGCAGCTGGATTTCCTGATGGCGCATCGGTTCGACTTGGAGTATACAGGCGAGGACGGCAAGCCGCACCGACCCGTGATTATCCACCGCGCGCCCATCGGCTCGTTCGAGCGGATGTTGGGGTTCCTAATCGAGCATTACGCAGGGGCGTTCCCGCTGTGGCTCGCGCCTGTGCAGGTCGCCGTACTGCCGATTGCCGACCGCCACACCGAGTACGCCGCGCAGGTGCAGCAGCGGCTCTACGAGGCGGGGTTCCGTGTGGAGTTGGACGCCCGACGCGAGACGCTGGGCTACCGAATCCGATACCAGCAGACCCACAAGACGCCCTACATGCTCATCATCGGCGACAAGGAGGTGGAGGGTGGGCTGGTCGCCGTGCGCAGCCGCGACTCTGGCGACTTGGGGCAGATGACACTTGAGACGCTGCTGGAACGGCTGCTGCAAGAAAACATCCACGGGTCAAACTTCACCGAAACTTAACCTAAGCTCTTGACAAACCGTTGCGAATTAGTTATAATTTAAGCGTAGGCTCTGCCTACACACCATCCAAAGGAGGTCTACGCTATGCAACGCAGCATACTGGGTGTTATGTGCGCTGTATGGGCGTTAAGCGTCACTGCGCACGGTCAAATTATGGTTGGCGGTCGTGTGGGTGTGACCGCCTCAGGCAATCCGCTCAATGTCCGTTCTACGGCTTGCGGCGCTGTGGTTGGTTCCGTTCAATCGGGCGTTGGCGGTCAGGTGGTTGGCGGTTCGCAAGGTTGTAACGGGCTGACTTGGTGGCAGGTCTCGTGGCAAGGCGTGCAAGGTTGGTCAGCTCAAGGCGCGAACGGGGCGACTTACCTTGTCCCGTTGCCGGGCAGCGGCGTCTATCCGAGTGTAAGCGCGCCCCAAGCCTACACGGTTCAGGTTGGACCCGACGCTACAGGCTTGAATGTACGCTCAGGTCCGGGCACGAACTACCCTATCATCGGCAGCGTGAGCGCGGGCGCGACGGGTACAACGCTCGCTGTTTTCAACGACACTGCACAAGGAATCGTGTGGTGGCGCGTTCGTTGGAGCAACGGGCTGGAGGGTTGGAGCGCCGAAGGAATACGAGGCGCAGGTATCTACCTCACGCGCGTTTCGCAGCCCCCGATAGGCTCAGAAGACCAGCTCCTCTACAACCTCGTGGCGCCCTATCGTACGGGACAGGCCTGGATACCCTCCACCTACGACGGACACACAGGACAGGGCATCCTCTACGCAGTGGACTTCAACCGCGTTTCAGGGTCGCGCGCCACATGCGCTTACCAGACAGGCTTCTTGGAGGACTGTGGCGAGGTAATTGTCGCCTCGCATGCAGGGCGTGTTTATAACCGCGCACAGTCGGGTTGCCTCGGCTATGGAAACTATGTTGTGGTCGTGAGCAATGTGCTGAAGAGCGGTACAACCAACTCGTATGTGAGCACCATCTATGCGCACTTGAACCACTTCTTGGCGCCCAACGGCAGTACGGTAGGGGCAGGCGCGCCCATCGGACGGCTCGGCAGCACGGGCAACTCTACAGGTCCACACCTGCACTACGAACTGCGCTACATGACTGTCCAGAACGGCTCGATTACAGCGTTCGGCAATCGTATCCAAGTCTTGAACAACCCCCGCATCCGCATGAGCGGACAACCGCTTCGGGTGGATACCAACTGCCGACTGTCAGGGCTGGGGTATGTCGGACCACCCATTACAGGTACAGCGTCGGTCTCCAGCGTTCCTGCCAACATCGCTGGCCGCTGTTCGCCCTACCCCAACTGTCCGAACCGCTTCGATGAGGGCGACTCCGAAATCCCCACCGAAGGCGGCGACCGATCGGTAGAGCCGTTGCCTGAGGAGATTATCATCTACTTGGCAGACATCGATGGCAACGGCTGCGTGGACGACGCAGACCTGATTGCCTTGCTTATCCGCTTCGGTGAAACTGTCGATAGCGCAGAAGACATCAACTGGGACGGCATCGTAGACGACGCTGACCTGATTGCCCTGTTGATGGACTTTGGCGCGGGTTGCTCCAACGATACATAACCTACCGTGGGGATGGCGAGGGACACTCCCATCGCCATTCCCCCCTCACACCTCCACGCGCAAGGCGGCGGCAGGGGGCATCTTCGCAGCGCGTATCGCGGGCAAAATCGTCGCGACCACTGTCACCACCACGCCGACCGCCATCGCCTGACCCAGCAGCGATAGCAACTCCGCCAGCGTCGCCGCGCTGAACACGCCCGAACCCATCCGAAAGAGGTTAATCAAAAACACCAGCCCCCAGCCCAGCAAAAAGCCTATCGCCGACGCCACAATCCCCAACATCCCCGACTCCAGAAAGAACAACTTCACCACGAACGAATCGAGCGCGCCCAGACACTTCATCGTGCCAATCTCTTTGTAGCGTTCGGTGACCGCCATCAGCATCGAGTTCGAGATACCGACCGTAGACATCAGCAGGCTCATCACCACCAGCCAAGTTTGGCGCACAGCGGTCTCGATGGCGGCGGGGTCGTTGGGGTCTAACGGTGGGGCATACAGCGCGGCGGCGCGCACCGCCGTAAAGAAGGCAATCCCCAGCATCACGCCCGCCGCCGTAATCAGCGCGCGTAGGAAGCGCACCCGTATATTCAGCAGGCTAATCCGAAACGCCACCGACAACGGCAACTGTACCTGCTTGCGTATCGTCCCAGAACTCGTTTGCTTCGTACTCATAGCCGTTTTTTGGAGTAGGCGATCAATCCGCGTTGCGCGAGCGTGTTCAAAAACGCGAACAGCGAATACTCTGCCTCGCGCCGCTCCAACTGATACTGCTGCGCCACGCGCTGCGCAATCGCCTCCACACTGTGCCGACCATCGCACAGCATCCAGACCACGCTGCCGATGTCGTCCAACACGATACGGTGTTCGCGAGGCAGCTTGAAAATCCTGCTGAACCAACCGAACAGCCCGCGCGGTTGCAACGGCACAATCAGCGTGTAGACGCCTTGCTCGTCCTGCTCGTAGCGCACGACGGCGTTGCGGAGCGGATAAAGGCGCAGCACTTGCTTACGATCGAGCGACGGTGGGGTGCGTCGCTGCCAGAAGCGTTTCAACAGCATACCGTGCGCGCCATCACCTCCTCAATCAGGTCAGAGCAGAACGGCGAGAAGTGCTGGATGTGAAACACGGCGTTGCGTGCGCGACACACCCACGCGACGGCGCGCACGCGCCACGCAGGTAGGCGCAGGCGGAGCGGACTTGCCACACACTCGGTCAGCAGCGCGCCCCAGCCAACGCGCGTGCGCAGATGCACCCCGAAATCGTTCTCGTCCCAAGTGAACGGCTCGCGCACGCCACGCCAACTACGCCAACGCAGCCAATAGTCCACCCACTCAGCGAACTCGTAGCCCTTCATCAACTGCTCGGCTCGGGCGATACGCTCCAGCACCAATCGCTCGTGCCGACGCTGCAACACCAAGCGCGTCTGACCAGTCAGCACCTGCGATCGCTCCAGCCGAAAGTCGGCGGGCGCAGCCGTCTGCAGCCCGTACAAACTCCACTCCGCCCAGCCTTCCTCATCGGGCGCGACGCGCAACGTATCGAAAATCGGGCGGGCTAACTGGTGCAACGCGTCGTGCCGCGACGACGAGCGCAGCTGGAACAGCACAATCGTCTCGTGTTCGGGATAACGCTGAATGCGTCCAACGGCGCGCTCGTCAGAACGCCAGCGGAACTCGATGCAGTGGTCGTCCATACGGTTCAGAGTGCCCACAAAGGGCTGACGCGCCTTGTGTTTCGTGCGCTCCAAACGGTTCAGAAACTGTTGCAGCACGAACTGCAGGTCGGTCTTACGGCGGGTGCGTGTCCACTTGAGGTCGATCTCTGCGCTGTGGGGCGAGCCGACTTGCAAGAAGCCGTCGCGCCAATCGCCCGAATAGCCCTTGAGGAACCAGTCAGGCGGCGCGTTCAGACGAATGCCCTGCCAGCCAATCAGCGTCGGCAGGGCAGCGTGGGGTGTATGCGATTGACTGCACAGGCGCGGTCGCCCATGCGATTTGTCTGCCTGACCACCTGTTCTCACTTCGGCGCCTGTTCCGCCTCATCCTCCGAGCGGGTCGCACGACGGAACTCTGTAAGTGCCTCTCCAATCGATCGCGCCAGCGCAGGTAAGCGCGACGCGCCAAACAGCACCAGCACAATCACCAGGAGAATCATCCACTCCTGCGTACCCATATATCCCAGAATCGGCATGCTCGATTATCCTCCAACGCATAAGTATACCCCAACGCGCGTCAGTGCGCTGCTGCGCGTATGCCTTTGCAATCAACAGAGGATGACGCCCGCCTTCCAACTTCTCATTCTGGAACCTGTCCGTGAACTCCCCGATGCAAAACACTTCAGTTTTCCTGGTAAATCTAACACCTATACACCTGAGCTTGTCTGTTGAAGACTGCGACCAGTCTAAAGCTCTGAAAGAAGTTTGTGTGTCCCCTCAAACCGTTAGGCAGGTTCAGAAGGAGTGGAATGCCATCACTGCGAGGGGTGGACGTCTGGTAAAACATTCTGTACGAAAAATCGGCTTTGCCAGTGAATTGAGATTAACACCGACTACAACTACTGTGGAACCAATCGTCATAGCGCAAGTTGTGGCGGAATTTGAAAAATGCAAACTAATAATCGAGGTAGAAGTAATACCCGTCGGAAAGAAGTACAATGTGAAAGAGATGAAGGTGTTTGCGGAACAATCAATACACTCGCGGTGGGTATGACGGCATAGAGGATGCTGGAGTTGGCGTAGGGACTTAACTACCATGCCAACTGCACCGGGTTCCAATCGGCTGAGTCGGATTACACGCGCCCCGAACATCTGCCGCGGCAAGCCTGTCATTCGCGGGCTACGCTATCCTGTGCAGACTATCTTGGAACTGCTTGCGTCGGGAATGACGCCTGAGCAAATCCTCAACGACTACCCCGACTTGGAATATGAAGACATTTTAGCCTGTCTCGACTACGCGGCGCGCCTATCCCAAATCAAAACCATTCAACCGTTAGCATGATGCAATGCTGTGTCGACGCCCAGTTGCTGCGCCGATTGGCGCACTGGCTTGGACAACTGGGACATTTTCGAACAGTCAGCACGCCTCTTGACAGCCGCAGCATGGTATGGTATAATATCAATTGCGAGGCGGAGGGTTGCCTGAGTGGTCGAAAGGGGCCGCCTGCTAAGCGGTTGTAGGGAGGTTATGCTCCCTACCCTGGGTTCGAATCCCAGACCCTCCGCCAGAATCCGTTCATATGAGAGACTCCGCGCGCTACGCCTGGTGGCTGCTGATTGTCTTCTTCACGCTCCTGATTGCAGGCAATACCTACATGTTCTGGCGACTGTTCCGCGCGCCCGATACGCAGGGGCTTGCCAGCAGCAATCGGCAGTTGAATGTGGAGTTCCAAATCCGCTATGTGTTGGCGTTAGAGCAGTTCGGGCTGGGCAAGCTGGCATCGGCGCAGGCGTTGGAGTCAGTATTCAAGGGTTTGGACGACGCCTACGCGCCCTACGAAGCCGCCGTGTATCGCGCTATCCTGCAGCGTGTGTTCGAGGGTGGCGACCCCGCGCAGACGCTCCAGCAACTACCCGACCTGCCCTCGCAAACGCTCAGTCCCACAGAGCGGCGCTGGCAGGCCGCCTATTGGCAGGCTGTATTTCGCGAGTCGCCTGAACTCGACCGCGTGGATGCGCTGCGCGCGCCCTCGCCGTTCGCCGAGAAGCTGCTGCAAGTGGCGCTTGCGCTGCAAGCAGGCAATCAAGCGCAGGCGGACGCTCTGCGCCAACCCCTAACACGCGAGGCGGCGCGTTCCGTGTTGACGCTGGGCATACTGTTCGGCGCACTGGGGCTGATAGGGCTGGCGGGGCTAATCGTGTTGCTATGGTACATCGTCGCGCGCCCCGCGTTGCCGAGCCGTCCTGCCCCCGACGAGTCGCCGTTCGTGTACGACCCGCTGCTGTGGGCGTTGGTGATTTTTCTGGTGGTGCTCCTAAACGCGCCCACAATCAGCCATCTCTTGCGCGATTGGCGCATCGACGCCTCGAATGGGGTCTACCTCTTGGCGGTACTGCTGCCGTTGATGTTTCTCGTGTCGTTGCGCGAGCAGCCCGACGCGCTAGGGCAAATCCGCTGGTTCACAGGCGCATGGTGGAAACAGGTAGGGGCTGGTCTGATGGGCTACGCGGCGTATGTGCCGTTTCTGGGTGCGCTGCTGATGCTCACGGTATACATCGCCCCTGCACTGCCCGCCGAGCAGACCAATCCCATCGGCGAGCGCGTTTCCGACACCCAGACAACGCTGCAGTGGCTGTGGACTTTCGTTCAGGTGGCGGTGCTTGCGCCAATCATCGAGGAGTTCGTGTTTCGAGGCGCGCTTTTTAAGGTGCTGTGGCAGCGCACTGGACGGGTGTGGCTGAGCGCGTTCGTGAGCGGCTACCTGTTCGCGGTAATTCACCCCCAGTTTCTGGGCGGCGTCTTCCCCATCACCTTTCTGGGCGCGGTTCTGGCGTTGGTCTACGCGCACACACGCTCACTGCTGCCGTGTATCCTTATTCACGCGCTCAATAACGGACTAATCACGCTCATTCTATGGAGCGTTTCGGGTTAGTTTTCGGGTATAATCCTCTCGCTATGAAACTCAGCAGTACCGTTGCGCTCGTTTTGGTATTTGCGGGGATTGCCTTCACCGTGCGGGCGTTCGTGACGAACACCAGCCCCTATGTGAAGGTGAACCAGTTGGAAACGCGCGGAGAGCATGTGCATCTGCCTCTCAAGCCTCTGCATGACACGGTTCAGTTCGATATCAAGACGATGACGCTCACTTTCGAGGGCGAGGACGAAACGGGGCATGTGCGGGTGGTGTACCCGAAGGGCAAGCCAAACAACTTCGAAGCCGCCACGCAAGTCGTGGCGATTGGCAGCTACAAAGACGGAGTGTTTTACGCAGAAGAGATGCTGGTGAAGTGCCCCAGCAAGTATCAAGGCGAAACGCAGAAATAACCGCGTGGCTTGGACTTTAGTCCAAGCGCAGGTGCGACGATATTCTTGGCGTTGTGAGTTCGTCGGCGGGACGCCGACGCTACAGGGCACGGACAGGAATGTCCGTGCTACGAGGGGTACTATGATAATCGGTTATGTTGTTGTCTGGATAGGCATGGTTCTTGCGCTTGTCTCCGCGCTGCTCTATGCGCTGAGTGGGAAGCGCCCCCAGCTTGCGCGTTGGGCGCGCGGGGCGTTTATCAGCGCGTTCGTTGCGATTGTCGGCGCGGAAGCGTTGCTAATCCACGCGCTCCTGACTGGCAGATACGATCTCCAGTATGTGTTCAGCTTCAGTGAGCAGTCGCTGACGCCGCTGTTTAAAATCGCCAGCGCGTGGGCAGGGCAGGAGGGCAGCTTCCTGCTGTGGGCACTCTGGACAGGCATTTACGGGCTAATCCTGATGCGCACTGCAGGGAGCTATGAGCGTTGGGCGATGACGGTGTACGGCGGCGTGGTGCTGCTGATGATGACGATCCTGGCGTTCCAGAGTCCGTTCGCGCCGTTGCCGAAGCCCGACCCCGCGCCGCCTGTGTGGCCCCCGCGCGACGGGTTCGGGTTGAACCCCGTGCTGGAGAACCCGTGGATGAAGGCTCACCCGCCGATTATCTTTGCTGGGTTCGCCGCGCTCGCCGTGCCGTTCGCCTACGCGATGGCTGCGCTATGGCGGAACGAATATCACGAGTTCGCGGTGCGTGTGCGCCCGTGGGCGATTTATTCGGCGACGATGCTCGGCTTCGGACTCGCGCTCGGCGGCTACTGGGCATACGAGACGCTCGGCTGGGGCGGATTCTGGGCGTGGGACCCTGTGGAGAACAGCTCCTACTTCCCGTGGCTGCTGATGGCGGCAGGCTTACACGGCATTATGCTCCAAATCAATCGCGGGCGCATGGCGCGTTGGAACCCCCTACTGATAGCAACGCCGTTCATCCTGTTTTTGTACGGCACTTTCCTCACGCGCAGCGGCGCGCTCGCGGAGGTCTCGGTACATTCGTTCGTGAATATGGAGACCAACGCGCTCAAGATCCTGATGGGCATGCTCATCGGCAGCGGTCTGTTGACGCTGGGGCTGTGGGCGTGGCGTTACCGACAGATGCCCCTGCCCGCTCCCAACATGACCAAGGGCTTCTCGCGCGAGGCGGCGGTGCGCTGGGGCATAGCGCTCCTCACAATCTCCGCCCTGATTAGCCTGATTGGAACCTCGTGGCCGCTGATTACCCGCGCCGTCGGCAAGCAGATGGAAGCCCTCAAACCAGAGTTCTACAACCAAGTGCATATCCCGTGGATTGTCGTCACAGCGATTGTGCTGGCGGCTGCGCCGCTGCTCACTTGGCGCGGCATGTCGCTGGACGCGATTCTGGAACGCCTCACCAAGAGCTGGCTCGCGGCAGTGGCGACAGGGTTTGTGCTGTTCTTCATGGGGTTCCGCGAACCTGTGACCTTGCTGATATGCACGCTGGTCGCCTTCACCGCCTATGCGAACGCGGGCGCGATCTGGCGACGCTGGCGCACCTCGCGCCTGACGCTGGGCGGATTCCTCACGCATCTGGGGCTGGCGGTCGCGATTCTGGGGCTTATCCTCTCCTACGCTTACGAACGCAAAGAGCGCGTGGTGATTCTGCAAGGTCAGGACACCTTCGCGATGGGCTATAAGTGGCGATACTTGGGCATGACGGGCAACGAGAAGTTTCCAGGCGACCCGCTTACCGACAAGTCCAATCGCGTGCGCATCGAGATTGCCTCGCACAAGGAGAAGTTCGTCGTCGAGCCGCGCTTCTACCAAGACCAGCGGCGCGAGACGGGCAACCATGTGGTCTGGCCCGCCATTATCCGCTGGTGGGATCACGATTTGTATGTCTCGTTCTTCGCGCCGCCGCAGGTGGACGCCACGCCGTTGACGCTGAGCCTACGCGAAAAAGAGAAGGGCACGGTGGAGGGCTACACCATCGAGTTTCTGGGCTTTCAGACGGGCGGCGCGATGGGCAGCGAAGGCTTCCGCGCGATTGCCAAAGCCCGCGTGAGCCACCCCGATTGGAAAGCGCCTGTGGAGGTGGCGCCGTTCCGTGTCATCACAGGCGGGGGCGTCGTGCCGATTCCTGTGCCGCTGCCCGACGGGGCGCAGATTCTGGTGGGGCAGATGGATGTGAGCCAGCGGCGGGTGCAGTTCCAGCTGGTGATGGTACCCAGCAAACCCGAGACAACGCCGCGCTGGGTCATCCCTCTGGAGGTCTATTATAAGCCGTTCACGATACTGGTGTGGCTGGGACCGCCGCTGACGCTGCTGGGCGGCTTGATGGCGACGTTGCGTCGCGCACGCGATGCACGCTACGGTGTGGCGCGGGCGTCGCTGGAGCCGTTCCCTGCGCCCAAGCCGCGCCATGTCAAACCGCGCGGACGCCGACCACGCCTCAAAGAGACCGTCACGACGCACTCGGCGGAGCAGGCGCAACTTTAGCAAGCGATAAGAATTTGACAGGAACCTCAACGCCTGTCTCGAATAGTATGCACAGGTGAGCCTATGCGAAGGATAGCAATTGGGTGGCTTTTGAGCGGATTAGCTGCGACGCCTGTGTGGGCGGATGTGTCGTTTGGCGGTTCGCCGAGCGCAGGGATGGGCGGCGCAGGATTGGCTGTGATTCGGCGTCCCTCGGCGCAGGTGTTTCAGAACCCTGCAGTAGCGGCGTATATCGCGCGTCCGCGCGCCTCAGGTGCTGTAGACTTCAACTCGCGCGGCGCGTCGGTGCGCAACCTGCTGGACGATTTGGAAGTTCGGCAAGGTAGCGCGGCAAACATCAACACTGCAGCGAGGCTGCTGCGCAGCTATGGGCGTCAAGACACGCAGCTGCAGGCGCTGGGCGACTTGGGTGTGATTGCGAACGGCGTTGTGGTCTCGGTCGGTGGCATCGTGGACGCGCGACTGCTGCCCAACGACGCCCTGCGCAACTGGGCGCGCACGGACGGCAATCCAATCAACATACCCGCGAATGCTCGCGCCGACCTGATCGCCGTGAGTGTGATTAGTCTGCCCGACATCGCAACGGCGCTCCGATTACCGAGCGAGCAAGGCGACCTGGCAGTGGGCGTGCGCCTGCGCAACCTGAAATTTTACTACACACACTATACCGCCAATCAGGCGCAGCTGCAAGCGGGCGGCGCCGCCACACCCGCCCCCGAACTGCAAGGACGCGACTATTTGGAGCGTAGCGCCGTCGGCGTCGACTTGGGTTTCCTGTGGCGCCCCACAGGCGACCGAACCTATACCCTCGCGCTGGTCGTGGAGAACTTTATCGAGCCGAACATCCGTTTCCAAGCGACTGACCGCAACGGGCAGGTATTTAACTTCAAGCCTCTCAAGCGCACTTACAACGCGGGCGTCGCTATCGAACTTGAGACGGGCTCGTTGATTGCCGTCGATTTTGTCGATGTGGGCAATAATGCAGGCAAGGGCGAGATACGGCTGGGTTACGAACAGCGGCTCACGCGCGGGCTGGCGCTGCGCACGGGCTACGCTTCCCGAACAGGCTGGACGGCAGGACTGGGCGTCGGCGGGTTCAACATCGCCTACTCCGACCAGTTGCCTATCATCGTCTCGCGCACGCTGAACTTCTAACGCGGCGCGTCGCTGTTCGCGTTGTCGGTGAGTGGCGTGGGCATCTATGCCACGCCACTCCTTCGGCGCTATCGGTTCCATCGCGCGCAACGGGGTAGGACAAAGCCGATGCAAGGCGAATAATCGGTTAAGATGCCGTTTATTGCACGCAATCCGTACACGGAAGAGGTGATACGCGAGTTTCGCTCGCACGACGGCGACACCATCGAGTCGCACTTGGTGATGGCGCATCTGGCGTTCCTACGCTGGCGTGAAACGACCTTCGCGGAGCGAGGGCGCGCCCTACGCACCGTCGCTGAAACTCTGCGCAACGACCTCGAGAGCTACGCACGCCTCATCACCCAAGAGATGGGCAAACCCATCAAGCAGGCGCGCGCCGAAATAGAGAAGTGCGCACGCGGGTTAGATTACTTCGCAGAACACGCCGAGAGCATGCTCAGCCCTATCGAGGTGGAAACCGACGCGCAGAAAAGCTATGTGGCTTTCCAGCCGCTGGGCGTGCTGCTGGCGATTATGCCGTGGAACTTCCCCTTCTGGCAAGTGGTGCGCTTCGCCGCGCCTGCCATCGCAGCGGGGAATGTGGTGGCACTCAAGCCCGCGCCGAACACCCCCATGTGCGCCCTTGCCTTGTGCGAGGCGTTCGAAAGCATCGACTTCGATTTCCCTGTCCTTTACACCCTGCTGGCGGAAGTGGAAGACATCCCCGACATTATTCGCCATCCCGCCATCGCAGGCGTCGCCTTCACAGGCAGCACCCGCGCCGGACGCGAAGTCGCCGAACTGGCAGGCGAATCGCTCAAAAAGTGCGTGCTGGAACTCGGCGGCAGCGACCCCGCGATTATCCTGCCCGACGCGAACCTCGACCATGCCATTCCCCAGTGCGTGCAAGGACGCTACCAAAACACTGGACAAAGCTGCATCGCCATCAAACGCTTCATCGTGGACGACCTCCTCTACACGGAGTTCCTGGAGCGGTTCGTGGAGCAGAGCCGAATCCTGCTGATGGGCGACCCGATGGATGAGGAGGTGGACATAGGTCCCTTAGCCCGCGCCGATTTGCGCGAGAATCTCCACCGACAGGTGCAGGAGAGCGTCGCGAGGGGCGCGGTGGTGCATCTGGGCGGCAAAATCCCCGACGGCAAGGGCTACTTCTATCCCCCGACCGTGCTGACCAACATCGCGCCCGATATGCCCGTGTGGAAAGAGGAGACTTTCGGACCCGTCGCGCCAATCTATCCCGTAAGCAGCCGTTATGAAGCGGTGCAAGTCGCCAACGCCACCGACTACGGACTCGGCGCGACCGTGTTCACGGAGAATCTGCGCTTGGGCGAGGAGTTGGCGCGGATGCGCCTGGAGGTAGGCAACGGCTTTGTCAACCAGTTCGTGTTCTCCGATCCACGCCTGCCGTTCGGCGGCGTCAAGCATAGCGGCTTCGGCAGAGAGCTGGGGCTGTTCGGCATTCGCGAGTTCGTGAACATCAAAACGGTGTATATCGGATGAGCAACGCCACAAAGAGCTGGTCCGAAGTGATTCGCGCTATTATACAATCCAATGGTGGACAAGCGTCGCTGCACACGCTGTATGAACAGGCGGGGCAGTATCGCAATTTGCCAACGGGCGATTGGCAAAAGACGCTACGCGGCGTGCTGTACCGCGAGGCGCGTAAAGGCGAATATATTCGTGTTGGGTTGGGTGTGTTCGCGCTGCCCCAGCAGGCACAGAATCTGCCCCCAACCGCGTATCAGCAAGCTGCGCAGGGACAATCCTTCCGCAACTACCTCGAGCAACAGAGCGACACGCACGGCGCAGTACAGGGGATGCTTATCGAAATCGGCAACTACCTGGGCTACCTCACCTACACGAGCGACAAGAACCGCACTTTCGATGGAAAACCACTGCAAAACTTGTGCAGACTGTCGAAAATTCCCCAGTTTGCCTATCCGGGTCTTGTTAACATAGCTCGCAGACGCGATGTCTTGTGGTTTAGTAATAGCCGACATCCGCTTCCGAAATACATCTACGATGTGGAGAACACCACCGACTTCCGCAACTCGATGCAGCAGATGTACCAGCTAAAGGACTTTGATGCACGCTTTGTGCTGGTAGCCGACGCTCAAAAGCGCTCGCTGTTCGAGCAGAAACTGCAGTGCGAACCGTTCGCTGAAATCGCCTCACGCTACTGGTTTCGCTCTTTTGAGCAGGTGGCGCGCTTCTATTTCAGCTGTGTGGAGCATTACGAGTTGCGATTGCTGTTTCTGGAGGGGTGAGCCATCTTCTCAAAACCCCCAGAATCGTGGAATGAGTAGCGTCGCTACAATCCAAAAGAGCAAGTTGAGCGGCGCGCCCACGCGCACGAAATCGCTGAACTGGTACTGCCCCACGCCGAACACCATCGTGTTGGTCTGATAGCCGATGGGCGTCATAAAGCTGGCGGAGGCGGCGTAGGCGACGGCGAATAAAAACGGGCGCGCGTCCACCCCCAACGCCGCTGCGACCTCAATCGCGAGCGCCGCCATCAACACCGCGGTCGCGTTGTTAGACATCACCTCCGTGAGGACGGAGGTGAGCAGGTAGAACCCTGCCAACGCGACCATCGGTCCCAACGCGCCCAGCGCGCCGATGAGGTGGGTGATTAGCCAGCGCGCCGCGCCTGTGGTCTCCATCGCTGCGCCCAACCCCAACATCGCCCCCAACATAATCAGCAGCCGCCAATCGATCGACTGCACCGCTTGGTCGGGCTTGAGACAGCCCGTGAGCACCATCAGCAGTGCGCCCGTCAGCGCAGTCACGGAGGTCGGATACCAACCCAGCGAGGCGACAGTCACCACCCCTATCATAATCAGCCCTGCGATGAGCGCGTGCATCCCGCGCGGGCGCACGGTCTCCACCTGCGAGACCAAGATGAAATCGGGCAAGCGCAGCAGCTCCTGCAGACGGTCGCGCTCGATTTGAACCACAATCGCGTCGCCTGCCTGCAGCGGCGTGTCAGCGAACTGCTCCAGCGCCATCTCTTGTCGGTGGCGCAACGCCAGCACCGTCGCGCCGAATCGGTTGCGGAAACGGCTGCTGCGCAAGGTCTCGCCTATCAGCGAGGAGCTGGGCGTAAGCACTAGCTCCGCCAGCATCGGCGGCTCGGCGTCGGGGTGCGGCGATTCATCGGCGACCACCCGCAATCCGTATGCACTCTGCAGTTGCTGCAGGCGCTGCAGATTGCACCGCACGCGCAGGATGTCGTCCTCTTGCAGCGTGCGGTCGGGCAGCGGCAGCAACCGCACGCCGTTGCGCCAGATATCCAACACCTCTATCCCTAACTCCTTCACGAGATCGGCGTCCATCAGTCGGCGTCCGACAGCTTTAGACTTCTCGGTGAGTTGAACTTCGGTGATGTAGGCGCTAAGCGGATAGGCGTCGGTTAGGCTTGCAGCGGGGCGTCGTTCGGGCAGCAGGCGCATACCAATCAGGAACAGATACGCCAGCCCCAAACTCGCGAACACCAACCCCAGCGGCGTGAACTCGAACATGCCCATCGGGGCAATCCCGCGCGCTTGCGCCACGCCGTTCACAATCAGGTTCGTGGAAGTGCCAATCAGGGTACACACACCGCCCAGCATCGAGGCGTAGGAAAGGGGGAGCAGCAGGCGTGAGGGGCTAAAGCGCGCCGTCTCCGCCACGACGAGCGTCAGCGGAATGAACAGCGCGACGACCGCCGTGTTGTTCACGAACGCCGAGAGGAACGCTGTGAGGATGAGCAACGCGCCAATCGCCAGCCACGCCGCCCGACGCGCCAACTTCTCCAAGCCACGTGCTATCCAACCAATAAACCCAGTGCGCTGCAACCCCTCGCTCAACACGAACATCGAGGCTATCGTAATCACCGCGTCGTTGCTGAACCCGCGCAGACCACGCTCCACAGGAATCAAACCGCTCATCAGCAGCGTCGCAAGCAACATCAGCGCGACAATCTCCGGCGGGAAACGGTTGCTCACAAACAGCGCAATCGCCGCCACAAGCAAGCCCAAAGTGAGCGCAATCTCAAGCGTCACGAAGCGTCAGCCCCCACAAGCACCAGCGCAAGCACTCAAACACGACCGACCATCACTCAACACGCAGCGACCTGAAGTGCGAACACAATCGCGCGAGATAGGACCTCTCTTTCTTAGACGCGCCGATTTAGCCTCGAAACGCATACATGCATTTTACCCTGCGCAGAGTTCAAGGCGTATTGCGCTCCGCTGACAGGTTGTGGTATACTTCACAGGCAAAAACAGGAGGCGACGATGGCGGAACTTTTGGCAGCGCAACTGGTGCGCGACATCCCGAACTTTCCAGAGCCGGGGATTATCTTCAAAGATATTACCCCCGTGCTGAAACATCCGCAGGCGCTCAAAGAGGTGGTCGACCTAATGACCGAGCATGCGCGTCAGCTCAAGCCCGACTTGGTGGCGGGCATCGAGTCGCGTGGGTTCGTGTTCGGGCTGCCGATAGCGATTAACTTGGGGCTGGGCTTTGTGCCTGTGCGCAAACTGGGCAAGTTGCCCGGCGAGAAGATTAGCGAGGAGTACGCACTGGAGTACGGCACGAACACGGTGGAAATGCACACCGACGCGGTGGAGCCTGGACAGCGTGTGGTGGTGGTGGACGACCTGTTGGCGACGGGCGGCACGGCAAGCGCAGCAGCGCGCCTTATTGAACGGCTCGGCGGTACTGTAGCAGGCTTCACCTTCCTCGTGGAGCTGACCTTCCTCGATGGACGCAAACATCTACGCGGGTACGATGTCTTCTCGCTCATCCAATACTAAGCCATGACCATCCGCGAACGATTAGAACAGCTGGAGTATCAGACCCTTGCGCCGTATGCGACTAAAAGCGCGGAGTCGCGTGGGCGACCGACGCCTGAGCCGCCCGACCCCGTGCGCACCGCGTTCCAGCGCGACCGCGATCGCGTGGTGCATTCCAAAGCGTTCCGACGGCTCAAACATAAAACGCAGGTGTTTCTGGACCCCAACGAAGACCACTACCGCACGCGCCTGACCCATACGCTCGAAGTGGCGCAGATTGCACGCACCATCAGCCGCGCCCTGCGCCTGAACGAAGACCTCACAGAGGCAATCGCCCTCGCACACGACTTGGGGCATCCGCCGTTCGGACATACGGGCGAGGAGGCGTTGGACGAAATCCTGCAGCGATACCTCCCCAACACTCGATTCCGCCACTACGAACAGAGCTTGCGCGTGGTGGATTGCATCGAGAAGGATGGACGCGGGCTGAACCTCACCCATGAGGTACGCGAGGGTATCGTGGGACACTCGAAAGGGCGCGCCGACCTCACCTCCAGCGAAACCCAGAAAACCGCGCATCTCGAAGCCGCTGTGGTGCGCGTCGCCGACCGTATCGCCTACCTCAACCACGACCTCGACGACGGCTTCCGCTCCGAACTGCTCGCACCCGACGACCTGCCGCGCGACCTGATCGAGTATCTCGGCGAAACCCACAGCGGACGCATCGCACGCATGGTGATGGATGTGGTGGAGCAGAGCGACGGCAAACCCACCGTGCAGATGAGCCAGCCGATGCTGCAGGCGATGAACCAAATGAAGGAGTTCATGTTCGAGAACCTGTACCACCACCCGAAAGTGCAGCGCGAGCGCGAGAAGATGACGCGCATCATCCAGCAGATGTTCGAGTATTACTTGGACAATCCGCAGGAGATGTCCGAGAAGTTTCGCCCGAACGATTCGAGCCTCGAAGCGCGGGTGCAAGCCGTGTGCGACTATATCGCAGGGATGACCGACCGCTACGCGCTCTATAAGTACGCGCAGATCTTCATGCCGCGCAACTGGGGGGCAAGCGCGCCGTGAAACTCAAGTGCCGCCACTGCGACGCGCCCATCACTTTGGACGACCTTATATACATCGCCTATCACGCGCACACGATGGGCGCCAACCGTGTGGAGGTGCATTTTGAATGCGCGCGCTGCGGGCGTCGCGGCGAACGGATGCTCTCGCAAGCCGCATGGGACGAGCTGATGCTTCAGCATCTGGAGAACGACGAACGCAGCATGCACGAGTGGATGACCACGCAGCAGCTGGGGCCCATCACGGCGGAAGAGGTGCGCGCGATGCGACGCGCCCTACGCCACGAGAACATCCTGGAGAGCCTACGCGCCTGGGAACGCACGCGCGGCGAAGAATCGATGGACTGATGCGGTATAATTAGCGTGCAGGGGGCCTGTAGCTCAGCGGCAGAGCAGGCGGCTCATAACCGCTTGGTCGCAGGTTCGAATCCTGCCGGGCCCACCAACTCCCAACACACCTCACGAAACCCCGATGGTATAATCAGTTGGGTGCGCCCGTAGCTCAATGGACAGAGCAGCGGCCTTCTAAGCCGTTGGTTGTGGGTTCGAGTCCCGCCGGGCGCGCCAGTGATGGCCTCAGCGCGTGAACTTCTGCAGGGCTTGCAGCCGTTGCGCAAGGCTGGGATGCACCGCGTCGCCAGAGTGGTCGGGTTCCCGTCGGTGGAGCGTTGCGATGACGCGCAGCGCGCTCTGCAGGGCTTCTCCCCCATATTGGCTCACGGCGAAGGCGTCCGCTTCGCGCTCGTGGAGGCGACGCAGGCGTTGCATCGGCAGTGTGAGACCGAACGCGATTAGCCCCAACCACGCCAGCAGCCCCCATGCGGGAAGCCGCTCGGCGAACGGCGCGACGACGACAGCTATCCCCACACTGACCCCCAGAGTCAGCAGCCAGAGTCGTGTGAGCCGCTTACGCTGCGCCAGATGCGCCACCTCGTGGGCGATCACGGCGAGTGTTTCCTGCTCGGTGAGGCTGGCAAGCAAGTAATCGGTCAGCGCGATTCTGCCCCCGCTGAGCGCGAAGGCGTTCGCGCGGCGCAGGCGCGTGCCGTCCAACACGATAATTTCGCGCACGGTCACGCCCAACTCGCGCCCCAGCCGTTGCGCCTCTTCCAGCAAGTGTGGGCGCACAGGCGCGCAACGGGTTGGGAACGGCAAGGCGCGTCGGGAGAGGCTCAGCCCGCTCAGCAGCGCGACCAGCCCCATCGCGCTTACCGACAGCGCGCCCCACACGCCCGCCGTGCGATACCGACCGCTCAGTAGATAATCCAGCGTGAGTGCGCCCAGCCCGAAGGCGACCACCGGCGCAAGCGCGTCCCACACCATTCCCAACCGCGCGCTGAGATACTCACGCGCACTGGCAGGAAGGTCGCGCTCCGCGCGC
>JBKBKS010000010.1:0-11540 GCA_046294565.1 Fimbriimonadales bacterium | reverse complement strand
ATCGGGTAAAGCCAGTGGAAAATCAGCCCAAACTCGGTCAGCGTCAATCCTGCGCCGAGCAACAGGGCAAGCGCGCTCATCGGCGCGCCCAACGGATACAACAGCGCGCCGACAGCAACCTTCGCGAGTATCGAGACCCACAGTAGGCGTCGGAGCCTGCGCGTGAGGCGTCCTATCGGCGCGCGCGAGCGAACCCATCTCCGCCCCAGCGCCACAACGCCGACGCCGATGAACACCAGAATAAGCCATAGCACTGGTGGGGAATTATCGGTAGGGCGAGGCAAATTTTGGTGGAGGCGGGGGGAATTGAACCCCCTTCCGAGACCGTTGCACACTCAGCGTCTACGAGCGTAGCCTTTCTTTGAATCTCGCGTGGGCTGTCCCGAAAGGCAGGGCGCGCCCACGCCAGCTTCGTGTGTTGTCCTCTCTCAGCCCGAAGCGCAGCTTCGAGAGTCAGTCGATCTAGCCCACGCTCGGCTCGCCTCGGATCGACTGCAAGGCGAGCGGCGCGCTGCTAATTAGGCAGCGAGAGCATAGTTAGTGTTCGCACTTCTTGTGTGCCGCTTTTTTACGAGGCCAGCGGCGCCTCGACTCGCAACTGAGCGTCAAGCGTGTCCCGTCGAACCCTGACGCCCCCATCTCGCTTAGTATTATACCCTATTTTCCCATCAAAAGTTCCAACCGTTCAACGCAAGTCCACCCGACGCATAAGCGCGGAGAGCCATCCGGGCGCGAACCGCTTCAGGTAGAGCGCAATCTTCTCGTAGCGCGCGATGTAGACCTCCTCTTTGCGTTTGTAGAGCGCGTTCACGATATGTCGGGCGCATACATCGGCGGGCATTCCCTTCGCGATGCGTTCGTCGAGTTGCCCATGCTCTCGTCCGTCGCCGCGCAGAGCGTGCATCGAGACCTCCGTGCGCACGAAGCCAGGGCAAATCAGCGTAATCCGAACGCCCTGCGCGTAGACCTCCGAGCGCAGCGAGTCGAAGTAGCCGTGCAGGGCGTGCTTGGAGGCGCAGTAGGCGGACTGGCGCGGCGTGCTGAACTTGCCCAACAGACTGCTCACCACCGCAATCTGCCCGCCCCCGCGCTCTATCATGTAGGGCAATACCGTCTTGGTGAGCGAGATGACGCTGAAGTAGTTCACCTCCATAATCCGCCGATCCACGCTCAGGTCGGTCTCCAGCGCCAGCGAGCGTTGGGAGACGCCAGCGTTGTTGACGAGGATGTCGACCTGTCCGAAATGTTCAATCGCTGCGCCGACAGCAGTGGGGTGGAACTCCAAGTCGGTGACATCAAAGGGCAGCAGAAGCGTCTTGCCCGCGCCTGTGCAAGCGTGTTGCACGGCTTCGAGCCGCTCGCGTCGTCGGGCGGTCAGGATGAGGTGTGCGCCCTCACGCGCGAAGGCATACGCCAACGCCTCGCCGATGCCCGACGACGCGCCTGTAATCCAGACCACCTTGTTGCGGAACCGCATCGCTCAGATTGCCTGACGCGCCATCGCCGTCTCCGGCAGCTGCTCGCCCAATCGCGCGGCAATCTCTTCGGGGTTCTGCGCCACGCGATACATATCCTCGCGCGCGATGAGTTTATGCTGATACAAAAACAGCAGATGGTTGTCCAGCGAAATCATGCCCAGCTGCTGACCTGTCTGAATCGCCGATTCGATGCTGTGGATTTTGCGCTCGCGTATCATGTGTCCAATCGCGGGTGTGACATACATAATCTCGAAGGCGGCGACTCGTCCAGGTCGGTCGGCGCGGGGTAGCAGCAGTTGCGAGATAATCGCCACGAGGTTCGTGCTGAGCTGCACGCGGATTTGCTCCTGCTGTTCGTGGGGGAACACATCCACGATGCGCTCCACTGTGCGCGCTGCGCCTGTGGTGTGGACGGTGGCGAACACGAGGTGTCCTGTCTCGGCGGCGGTGATAGCGGCTTGAATGGTCTTGAGGTCGCGCATCTCGCCCACCAGAATCACATCGGGGTCCATACGCATCGCGCGCACCACGCCCTCGTCGAAGCTGGGCACATCGACGCCCACCTCGCGCTGACTCACCACCGACCTCTTCGCTTCATGGAAATACTCTATCGGATCTTCGATGGTGATGATGTGCGTTTCGCGCGTGGCGTTGATGTAGTCGATCATGGTCGCCAGCGTGGTGGTCTTGCCAGAGCCTGTGGGGCCTGTAACCAGCACCAGCCCGCGTGGCAGGTGCAGCAGGCGTTTGACCGTGTCGGGTAGCCCTATCTCCTCGAAGCTGCGCAGGCGGAAGGGGATGAGACGGAAGTTGACGGCGATAGAGCCTTTCTCGTAGTAGGCGGCGACACGGAACCGCGCTTTCGAGTGGGTGTAGCCGAAGTCGGCGGTGCGCACGCGCTCCAGTTCGTGAATCGCGCGGGGCGGCGCCACCTCACGGAACAGCCGCTCGGTGTCGGCGGGACTGAGCTCGCCATACTCCTCCAGACGCACCAGTCGCCCGTGCAAACGCAGCGTGGCAGGCTCATGCGGCACGATGTGTATGTCAGAAGCCTCGCGCTCATAACAGATATCCAGCAACTGATCAGCCGATGCGAATTTCAGCATAAGAACGCCCTCCAGTGCCGCTTAGATTCACGACGCCCCAACCGAATCCTGCTCCTGAGTCCACCCGACTGCAACAAAGCCGTAAACTGTGGAAAAAATCGATTGGAGGCGTATGATGGCGATGCAGGTGACTATTCAAGTTCCTAAGGAACGACGCGCGATTGAAGGCATACTTCTCAAAACCGATATGCAAACGAATCGCTTGAAGGTGCGCGTCGCCGCAGATGTTTTCCGTCCCAACACGCTGGCGCAGGCGACCCTGCTGGTGGGCGGCGTCCCGCGCAAGTTCACGGTCTTTGTGAACCCGATTGACCCCGAAACGGTGTCCCTCACGCCTGTTGCGGAGGCGCAGGTGGACGAGCGGCGCAGAAGCAAGCGATACTCGGTCAGCATGCCCGTCGAGATTAAGGTGGACGGCTCGGTCGTGTTCGCGCGTGCGCTGAATATGAGCGTATCGGGGATGGGGGTTCAATCGCCGCGCCCCATCGATAAGGGCAAAGAGTTCACGGCGATGCTGCCTCTGCTGGGGCGCGAGATGGAGTTGCAGGTGCGCGGGCGCGTGCGCGATATTCGCGCGCAGTCTGACGGTTCGTGGTACATCGGCGCGGAGTTTATGGGGCTAAGCCATACCGACCGATTGTGGCTGCAGCAGCTGTTCCCATAAGACGCTTACAACGGCGTCCAGCTAAGCAGTCCCCCCGAAGCCGTTGGGCTTCGGGGGGGACGGAAGGGCTTAGTTTGAAGCGTGTTTAGCGTCCGCCTTTGCCGGGCGGCGCGGGCAGTCCGCCTGCAGGCGCAGTGGGAGGCTGAGGCGCGCTGTAGCCGCCTCCAGGTCCCGACACTGTGCCCGGCGGCGGCTCTGACGGGCGCGGACCGTTCGGGTCAATCTCGATGAAGTCGGCGCGCGGACCGCTCAGCGATTGCCAAGCCAACACGCCCACCAACAGCAGAACCGCCGCAATCAACACATAGATTAAGGTTTTATTCATCGCGTCTCACCTCACGGCTGACCGCCCCAGACATACTCGTTCGGGTCGGTAATCGCGTAGGTAGCAGGATTGACGCCCTTGAGCAGGTCATACGGATGGCGCACTGCCTTGACATGCCCATCTACCCACGCCACGGTCGCGATGCCGCTGTGGTGTGGGAACTGCGCACCGCTCTGCACCAATCGCTGCCGATTGTGCCAAGGCCAAGTGCCGCCGTACTTGCGCCAGTAGTCTCGGCTGCCTGGCTGTTCGTTGATAGCCCAGCCGCCGAACCAGTAGCGCGCGTTGGACCCGACATAGCTGGGCGCTTCCACGAACCAGTTGCCGCCGCCAATGCCTTCACCTGCGCTACTGACGTCCCAAACGCTGTCCACCAACATCACGGTGCCTGCAGGGCGAGGCACGCCTGCCAACGAAATCCCGCGATGCTTCGCACTACCGTCCATCGGGCTGAGATAGAGGTGATTATAGCCCAGATTCGTCTTGATGCCGTAGCAGTAGGAGACATCGTTGCCCACGCGGCACCAGTCCTCGATAAGCACGCTATCCGTAGCCTGCGGGTCAGAAGGGCAGCGGAACACCTGCCAGTTCTTCACATACGACTGCACCAGTTGGGGCCACACGCGGTCGCCCTGATTGGGGTCATAAGTCACGAAGGACGGAGCAGGCGAGGTCATCAGCGGCGGCATTGTCTCGTCGTAGTCCTGAACATACATCAGCACCGCCTTGACGCCCTGATTAAAGTTACTGACACAGGCGGTCTTGCGTGCGCTTTCGCGCGCCTGCGCGAACACAGGGAACAAAATCGCCGCCAAGATGGCGATAATCGCTATCACGACCAGCAACTCAATCAGCGTAAAGCCATTCTGCTTCCTTATAATAAGATTACAGACGACGCGCGACGGAAAATGTTCCCTAACTCCCTCGGCGTTTTTGCCAGAATCCACCCAATTGGGTAGAATTCCAGCTGTTCAGGAGGCAAATATGGTCGACACAAGCGATTTTCGCAGCGGGTTGAACATCATCTTAGACGACGAGATTCATACGATATTAGACTATCAGCAATCGCATCAAGGGCGCGGGAGCGCGATTGTGCGGGCGCGCCTGAAACGGTTGCGCGACGGCGCAATCTTCGAGCGCACCTTCAAGTCGGGCGAGCGGTTCCCCCAAGCTTACTTGGAGCGCAAGCAGATGCAGACCCTCTATCGCGACGGCGATGAGTGGGTGGTGATGGACGCCTACACCTTCGACCAAATCCATGTGCCCGAAGCGCAGTTCGGCGACGGCGCGAAGTTCCTCAAAGACGGCATGGAGGTGTACCTGCTGTATTATAACGACCAGATTGTCGGCGCGGATGTGCCCGACTTCGTGGAGCTAACCGTAGCAGAGACCGACCCGAACTTTCGCGGCGATACGGCGTCGGGCGGCTCGAAGCCTGCCAAGCTCGAAACAGGCGCGGTCATCCAAGTGCCGTTCCATATCGAGGTGGGCGACCTGCTCAAGGTGAACACGCGCACGGGCGCGTATGTGGAGCGCGTGCGCAAAGGCGGCTAATCGCGCCCCAGTGTCTCTTTCACCTTCGCCGAGAGCTGCGCCATCGTGAAGGGCTTGGCAAGGAACGCCACGCCTGGCTTCAGCTCGCCCTGCTCGATCACGGCGTTCTCGGTGTAGCCCGACATAAATAGTACTTTGAGATCGGGCTGCATCACGGTTAGGGCGTGCGCCAGCTCGGAGCCGCGCATCTCGGGCAACACCACATCGGTAATCAGCAGGTCGATCGTGTTGGCGGCGGCGAGCTGCAACGCCTCTTGGGGATGGCTCGCCAGTAGCACGCAGTAGCCCAGCAAGCGCAGCATCTCGGCTATCGTCTCGCGTACATCGGGATTGTCTTCTACCACCAATACCACGCCGTTGCCGCTTTGAATCTGCGTTGGCGTCGCGCGAGTCGGCAACGGCTGAGCAGGCTCCTCAATACGGGGCAGGTAAATCTTGAAGGTGGCGCCGCGATTCGGCTCGCTGTAGACCCAGATATGCCCCTTCGCCTGATTGACAATTCCATAGACGGTCGCTAAGCCCAATCCCGTGCCTGTACCGATCGGTCGCGCCGAGTAAAACGGCTCGAAGATGTAGGGCAGATGCTCAGGCGCAATCCCGTGCCCTGTGTCGGTAAGGCTTATCAGCACATATTCGCCAGGCTGCACGCCCCGATGCAGCTGTGTGTAGGCGTGGTCTAACACCACATTCTGGGTTTCGATGGTCAGTTTCCCGCCGTTGGGCATCGCGTGGCGCGCGTTCGAGGCGAGGTTCATCAACACCTGCTCCAGTTGAATGGGATCCGCCCGCACATTGCCGGTCTCGGCGTCTAAAAGGCACTGCAGCTGCACATCCTCGCTCAGCACGCGCTGCAGGAACGGCGTAAGCTGCTCTAAATGCTCTTTCACGCTTAGGGCTTGCGGGGCAATCACACGCCGTCGGGCGAACGCCAAGAGTTGGCTCACTAACTGACTGGCGCGCTCTACCGCTTCGAGAATATGGCGCAGGTGGTTGCGGGCAGGCGACTGTTCGGGCAGTTGGAGCTGCGCCAGCTCCGCAAAGCCGCTGATGGCTGCCAACATATTATTAAAATCGTGCGCGATTCCGCCTGCCAGCCGCCCGATACTCTCCAAGCGCGTCGCCTGCTCTAACTGCTCTTGAAGGCGTTGGATCTCCGTGATATCGACGGCTAACCCCAACACGCCCACGATACCATCTTCGGGGTCGTGTAGTGGCTGCAGGCGTATCTGATACAGACGCTTGTTCCAGCTGAACTCGAACTCCACCGATTCGCCTTGCAACGCGCGTTGGTGCTCCGCAATCGGGCTGGAATCGGGCGCGGCTTGGAAATACTCGCCCAGCGTTGCGCCGATGATTTCGTTCTCTGTCAGTCCCAGCGCGTTCAGCCCCGCGCCCAGTGAGGAGGTAAAGCGCAGCTCACGGTCTACCGTCCACATAATCGCAGGCAACTGGCTCAAAATCAAGCGCAGCCGTTGCTCCGCGCTCAGTTGGGGCGCTTTCGTCTCCGATGCCTCAGGTTGGTCGGTCATGGAACTCTCCGTGCGCTCTGAAACGCCTTGATTACTTCCCAAAGCATCGACACACGAGCGCAAAAGTAGGATACCTCAAGCGAACGCCGAATTCGTGGGACGGCGATGAGAGTTCCAATCTCGATGCGGGTAATCGGTCTGATAGGACTTGTGTGGGGCGTGGCAGCGACGCTCTTGGGAGTGGTGGGCGGCGTCGCGATGCTCGTGGCGCATGCGTGGCTTGCCAGCCTCGCCCGTGAGATGTTCTCTCAGCAATACTGGCAGGCGTTGGAGAACGCCGAGTTCCGATGCATAGGCGCAGTGGTTTTGTGGATACAGGCAGGGATTGCGCTCGTGCTGCTCGTCGGCTCGGCGCAGTTGATGCGTCTTAGACCCGTCGGCTGGCGACTAATGATGATTTATGCGGTTTTGGCGATTGCGTGGGCAGTTGTTGATCGCTTCGTGCTGGATACAAGGGTGTATGCGCGCTATCGGCAATCGTTGAACCTGCAGAGTCGGGAACAACCCGCGCCGCGCCTGTTGCCAGGCTATCTGTTCCCACTTCTCGTGTCCTACTTCCTCACGCGCCCAAAGATTGCCGAGCTGTACGGGCAGGACTGGTTTGTCCGTGAGGATTAGACCTCGCCGACCTGCGCCGCGAGCGCGTTCAGGATGCGTCGTCGGTAGTCTAAATAAGCCTCCTTCTCGCGTGAGTAGTAGACATGGTTGGTGAGCAAGATGACCGCCATCTCCACCTGCGGGTCGAACAGCATGACCGTGCCTGTGAAGCCTGAGTGCCCAACGCAGCGCATGGGGAACAGGTCGCCGCGCGGCAAGAGCGGGTTCGGATGCGTGAACAGTCCCAGTGTGTGCATACTGGGCGACTGGTTGCCCACTGGCGCTTGGGGGGTGAGCATCAGTTGAACCGAGTAGTAAGAGAGCAGGGGGCGTCCACCGCTGAGGAGCATACGAGCGTAGCGGATGAGGTCTTCCAGCGAGCCGAACAGCCCGGCGTGTCCTGCGACGCCGTCCATTGCGTGCGCGTTCTCGTCGTGCGCTTCGCCACGCAGGATTGCCTCCGATCGGCTCTCGGAGTGCGCGGTGGGCGCGATGCGCGGTTGCCACTCAGCAGGCGGGCAGTAGGCGGTCGACGCCATGCCCAGCGGCTCGGCAATCTTGACGCGGAACAGCTCCGCCTGCGACTGCTCGTAAACGCGCTCCAGTATCGCGCCCATCAGGATATAGCCCAAGTCGCTGTAGGTGTAGCCCTGTGCGGGTGGGCGCGTGCGCGGCGTCTGCAGCACCGCCTCCAGAACCGCCGCGCGCGAGCGGGCGGTCTTGTAAAACGGTCGCCACGCAGGTAGCCCCGATGTGTGGGTCAGCAGATGCTTCACCTGCACGTCCGACAGGTGCTTCGCGTCGGGGAAGAAGCGCGTGATGGGGGTCTCCAGCGTGAGTTTCCCTTCCTCCAACGCAATCAGCGCGAGCGTGCTGGTGCTGATGGGTTTGGTCAGCGAGGCGAGGTCGTAGACGGCGGCGGGGCTGGCGTCGCTGTCGGCGCGCGGGTCGGGCTTGCCGAACGCGCCTTGATACTTAACACGCCCACCCAGCAGCACGGCGCACACGGCGCTGGGGAAAATCTGCTGCTCGATCGCATCCTGAATCACGCGCTCTACCGTAGGCATAGTTCTCTGCGCTCCGTTTCGCCGAAAGGGTTAGGGTTCACCTCGCGTTCGATCTGTCGCAGGTAGGTCTCGCTCGCGCCGCTTTGGGTGACGGCGTCGTAGGAGAAGAGGCAGAACCCGCGCGCGGCGTGGCGTCGCACCGCGCGGATTTTGTTGACGGCGCTGTCGGGCGAGATTTGCCATGCGCCGATGCCCACAATCACGGGGCGTCCGTCCGCTTGCTCCGCCGCCTGCACCGCTTGACGCTGCACGACGGCGGTGTCGCGGTCATACGCCATCGGCAGCACGGTGTCGAGCCAGTCGCTGTGCAGCCAGCGTCGCCACTCTTGGAACTTGTGGCGCGCGGCGCTGGAAGCGTCGGGACACACCGCCGCCGAGAGGATGAGGTGGGGGTTGATACGCCGCGACTGACGGCTGAACCGCTGCACGAACGCGCTCACCTGCTCGCGTCGCCACTCGTTCCACTCCTCAGGAAAGGCTTCCATCCAAGCGAGGGGGTTGCGCCCTGCCGCTTGACGGTCTAAAGCGGCGCGTTGCGCCGCGCTGACGCGCTCTGCCATCGCGTTCCGAAACCGCGCGCGGCAACCAGCGCAGTAGCAGTAGCCCTCGTAAGGATAGCGCACATAGTCCAGATGGAGCCCGTCCAGCTGCGGATACCGCTGCGCGACCTCCGCGAACACCTTCAGCGTGTGCGTATGCACATTCGGATTGCTCGGACACAGGTAGACGCCTTCCACCTTACCTGCGGTGGTCATCTGGTAGCGATTCTGGCGGTCGCGGGCAATCCACTGGGGACGGCGATTAATCACATGCTGGCGACCGCGCGGGGGCTGGGGCTGGCTCCACACATAGAACACATTCAGCCAAGCGTGGATTTGAAGCCCGACGCCGTCGGCGCACTGCAGCAGGTAGCCCAACGGGTCAAAATCCGCTGGTTGACCCGCCAACGCCTCCGCGCGCGGCTCATAGCTGGAGCGATAGTAGGCGTCGCCGCGCCCGCGCACCTGCACGAACAGCGCGTTGTAGCCGTAGCGAGACGCCAACTGCACCACACGCTCTATCGAGCGCGGCGTGGTCATCGCCGTGCGCACAACCCACAAGCCGCGCGTCTCCTCAGGCAACCGATGTCGGGCTACGATGGACATCAAAAGCCAATTTCGGCGTTCGTCCCGCCCCTCCTGCTAAAAACTTCCCCCGCGAAAGATGGGATAGAACATAACGCCGATGCCTCCCGCGAACACCCCTACCCAACAGCAGGCGACCAGCAGCGAGAGCGTCACCGCAATTATTCCCATCACATAGCCCCCTGTCGCCATCCCCCGATCGTTCGGAGAACCCAAGCCCGCGTCTACCTGACGAATCGCGTTTTTGCCCAGCGACCATGCCAACACGCCACAAATCAGAGGCAGCGGCACGCACCCCCAAAACACCCCTGAAGTCAATAGCGACGCCATCGCCACAATCCCCAGCACCAGACTCGCAACCGCCATCGTGTTTGTGGACTGCTGCATGCCTGTTCTCCTTATATTAACAGCATACCCTACTTCTCGAAGAAGGCGAGCGCGACCTCGCTGTGCCAGAGCAACCCCTCTTGAGTGAGACGGATTGTTTCGCCTGTCCGCTCCAGCCATCCCCGACGCGCGAGCTGTGTTATCGTGCTGGCGTATCGCTCGCGCACGGGCAAGCCGTATCGGTTCTTCAGCGCGGTTAGGTTCACACCCTCGCGCAGGCGCAAGCCGAGCATGAGCGTCTCGGCGACCGCATCCCAACCTGTGAGCTGTTCCCATTCCAATTCCAACGGCTCGCCTGCCAGCGCCCGTCGGATATATTCGCGCGGGTGCTTGATGTTCGTCCAGCGTTTGCCCCCCATGTAAGAGACTGCTCCGGGTCCAAAGCCCAAGTACGGCTCGTTGCGCCAGTAGATGAGGTTATGCCGACACTGATACCCTGCGCGTGCGTAGTTAGAGATTTCATACTGCTGATAGCCTGCCTGCGCGGTGAGTTGCTGGGCAAGTCGGTACATTGCAACCTGCGTCTCGTCGTCGGGCAGGCGCAGCTTGCCCTTCTGGTACAGGTGATAGAAGCGCGTGTTCGGCTCCAGCATCAGCGCGTAGAGCGAGAGATGTTCGGGCTGCAGGGCAATCGCGCGTTGGAGGTTGGTCGCCCAGCGTTCCAGCGTTTGGCGCGGCAGGGCGAAGATGAGGTCTAAGTTTAAGTTATCAAACCCTGCGGCGCGCGCCCACTCGACGCCCTGCGCCACATCGTCGGGTGTGTGCATCCGATATATCCGTTGCAGTTCGTCCGCGTCGAACGATTGCACGCCGAAGCTGAGGCGATTGAACCCTGCGCGGCGCATCGTCTGGAGCTGCGCCAGCGACACACTGCCCGGATTTGCCTCGCAGGTGATTTCGGCGTCTGACGCAATCACGAAGCGTCGCGCGAGCCGTTCCAGTATCTGCGCAAGCGCATTGCCCGACAGATAGGTGGGCGTCCCCCCGCCGAAAAAGATGGTCTCGAACCGCTCCTCCGCGTAGGGCGACTGCTCGATTTCGGCGATTAACGCGCTTAGGAACGGTTCGACCAGCGCGTCCAGCCCTGCGTAGCTGTTGAAATCGCAGTAGCCACACTTGCGGTGGCAGAACGGAATATGCACATAGACCCCTTGCATGGGCGTTTCTAAGGATACCTGTTCGGCTACTCGGCGTCGGGCGCGTCGAACGCGTTCCGATAGAGGCGCACTTGAGTCGGGCGCGTTGTCCAATCGACCACCACCACATCGAATCGGCATGCGTGGAATTTTAGTTGGGGGTTCTCATTGATGTATCGCTGGGCGAGTCGGGCGAGTTGCATCTGTTTGCGTGCGTCGATGCTCTCTTCAGGCGCGCCGAAGGTGCGTGTGCGCCGCGTCTTGACCTCGACGAACGCGAGCGTTTCGCCCTCCAGCGCGACAACATCGATCTCGCCCTCGCGCTTGCGCCAGTTGCGTGTGAGAATGATATAGCCCTGCGCCTGCAGGTACTGCGCCGCCTGCTCCTCGCCCCAACGCGCCAACTCCGTGCGATTCATACACCAATTGTAGCACGGACACTCCTGTCCGTGCAAAGCGCCTGCCAATCCCCCCGTGGCACGGACACTCCTGTCCGTGCCAAATGCCTGCCAATCCCCCCGTGGCACGGACACTCCTGTCCGTGCAAAGTGCTTGAACTAAAATGTGTGTGCG
>JBKBKS010000009.1:0-34485 GCA_046294565.1 Fimbriimonadales bacterium | reverse complement strand
CGGACGCGGAGCAGAGCTGCAGGCGCGCGCACGCGCTATCTTAGACCTCGCCGAGCAATCGGGCGAACAGCTCGCCGCGCTGGAGCCGTGGTTTCTAACCCTACTCTATCGCCAGTCCCACGAGGCGCTGCGCGTGGCGGAGCGCGCGCTCCAACTCGCGCAGCAAGCGCTGGGGCAGGAACGCGAAGCCGAGTGGCGCTACCGCCGCGCACAGGCGCTCTTGGAGATAGGCGACTACGACATAGCTATCGCACAAGCCGACGAGGCGCGCCGCGCCGCCCTCAAAATAGGCAGCCAGTGGCTCATCGCCAAAGCGTGGCTGCTCCACGCGCAGGCGCGACTCCTGCAACGCCGCACGCAAGACGCCGACGACGCGCTCTTACAAGCGACGCCTCTGGTGCGCACACTCAGCCTGCCAGAGCTGGAATGCGAACTCGCAATCCTCCAAGCAATCGCCTCACCCGAAATAGACGCCAATCATGCCGAGCGCGCCGTGCAGATTGCCCAAGCGTGGGGACACGCGCTCTACCGCGGATGGGCGCTCATCCAGCGCGGACGCGCGTGCAACCGACGCGCGGATATCGAGCAGGGCGATCTGCTCCTTGCAGAGTACGGCGCGCCGCGCATGATGCTCGCCGTGAAGCCCACCGATCCCCCAAACACCCTCAACGGAGGATGGGACATCTACATTCAACTGCTGGGCGACTACACGCTCCGCTACCGAGACGCTCTGATGCCTCGCAAACGGTGGGCAAGCCCTCGCTCACGCGCTCTGTGCGCCCATCTCATCCTGCAGGGCGGCGCGCCCGTCGAAATGTATACCCTGCTGGAGCAACACTTCCCTCACTTGGACCCCGACAAGGCGCGCGTGAACCTCCAAACGGTCATCTCCGCGGCGCGACGCTCCCTGCGCCAAGCATTTGGCGAGTCCGCAGGCGACTGGATCCACTACGAGAACGGTCTCTATCGCTGGAACCCATCACACGCTTGGAATACCGACCTGCAAGCGTTTGAGACGGCGGCACAAGACGCGCTAAGCATCGCGAACCCCGACGAACAGCTCGCCCGCCTGAACGAAGCCATCCAACTGTATAAGGGCGACCTTCTGCCAGAGTTCGCTGACGAACCATGGTGCGCCTTGGCGCACCAGCGTGCGCGCGTGCTGCTTGTGGAATGTTTGCTGGCGCGGGCACAACGCCTGCTGGTGAAAGGGCAACTCAACGACGCCCTCGAGGACTGCGAACGCATCCTGGGCATAGACCCCGCTGACGAGAACGCTCTGCGCCTGATGTTGGAAACCTGCCGACGCTTGGGACGACCGCGCGACGCGCTGCCGTTCTTTCAACAAGCGCAACGCTGCGCCCCCGATGCAATCTCGCCTGCCACATCGGCGATGTTCAAAGACCTCGCTTTCAGCGGCTAACCCCCGCTTTTCAGTGGATTTTCAGTGCCCTATCGTATCCTTCGGGTGTACGGAGGTGCGAGATGGCGCATAATGCGGATTGGTATGAGCACTGGCTGGAGCGACAGCAGGAGCGCGAGTTGGCGCAGTGGCTGGAGTTCGCAGAGGGGTATGCCGCGCGTTGGCTCTACAGGCGAAATAGCGCGAACGCCTCGCCGCTGAACGAGCAGGACTTGGAAGATATCCTCAGCGAGATACGGATTGCCGTACTGCGTTTCAAGATGCCTGAACACGCCGAGTGCTGGAAACCCTGCCTGACAGGTTTCGTGCAGCGCGTATGTGAGCGCTCCTACACACGCGCCTTGCGCACTCGGAATCGATGCCTGTCGTTGCAAGATTTACCAGAAAACTTGCATCCACAAGTCGGCGCGCCCGTCGAATCGCTGGATGACGAGGCGTTCTTACGCTGTGTAGCGGCGGTTTTACGCACGATGCCCGCTCATCACGCAGCAGCGTTCGTGCTGGCGCTGGAGGCGGAGTGGGCGCAAGCATTAGTAAGGCAAGGCGCGCTCGGAGAAGACTACACACAATACACCTCGCTTGCGCCCTTGCCCGACAAAGCGATTGCGCAGATTCTCAACCTCACGCCGCGCGCCGTCATCCGAGCACGCCAACACGCACGCGAGAAACTGCGAAAAACGCTTTCGCCCAATGAATGGTAGCGTGGAGTCGCAACCGACCGCGCAATCCAAGTGCAAAACTGGTAGAATTACCTGATGTCGCGTCCGTTTCAGGAATCTGACGGAGTCTATAATATAGGGGCAATTCAACGCCCCCCTTAGGAGGTCATGCGATGAAAGGTAAACTACTGACGACGCTTAGCTTGGCGCTGGGCGCGTTGGCGCTCGCGTCCGCCCAATATACGATAAATCATCTCCGCAGCTATACGCTGGCGGACCTGTTTGACGGCACCCCGAACGGCATCGGCAGCAACATCGGCGATGTGGCGTTCGACGGCACGAACCTGTATGTAGCTGGCTATCACACATCAGGTGGCGTACAAACCGTCGGCATGGCGCGCATTAGCAACTTCTATGACGGCTCCGGCTTTGTCGCCAGCAACTCGTCGCTTACAGCCGTGTGGAAAGTGCAACTCAGCCAAGACGGCGGCTCGCGCGACACACGCCTGGTGTACTACAACGGCGCGCTCTACTTGGGCACAGGGCTGGGTAGTGGAACCGCCGCGAACACAGGCATCCGCAAGTACGACACGAACGGCAACCTGGACACCAACTGGTCAGGCGACGGCGTGCTGTCGCTCAGTGAGGCAAGCGTCTCGCGCTACGATACGCTGGAGATCGACCCTGGCTATCAGGGCAGCGGCGCGACCTTAGCCGTCGGCGTGTTCGGCAGCACAAGTATCCGACGCTTCAACTTAGGCAACGGAACGAACGCTGGCAACACGACCGCCGTGAGCGGCGCGCCTACCGCCCTCCGCGACATCACCTTCGCCCCGAACGGCGATATGTATTACAAGTGGAACGGCGGCGCAAGCAACGCAGCTGGCGTGCGCAAGTTCTCACGCACGGGCGCTACCGCCTTTACCGATACTGGCAACTTCGTGCCCCTCACGGAGGGCGGGCTGCAGCAATCGTTCGTCGCGTATGTGCCTGTGTCTCAGGCGTATGGGCATCTGGGAGACCTCATCCTCTATAACCAGCGTGTGTCAGGTCAGAATCAAGTGTTTGTGCGCAACTTGGCGGGCGATTTCACCACTACCCTGACAGGCGCAGGTCCGACGGCAGATGGTTTCAACATCCCAAGCGGCTATGCGAACACCCTGTTGAACGCCAGCTACTTCATCACGACGGATGGTCGCGTGTTCATCTTCGTGGTGCAGGGCGGCGGTGGAACCGGGACTTACATCGACCGACTGGACATCTACGAGGTTGTACCAGAGCCGAGCAGCCTGTTGGCGTTAGGCGCAGGCGCAGCGATGGTTGGGTGGATACGGCGTCGGAAGAAATAGTGAGGGCAGCCCTCACTCCCTTGCCCTCTCCCCCACTGTGTGGGGGAGAGGGTCTTTATTTTTTGCGGTCGCGGCGTGGCGTCCGCGCCGACGAAGCGTGCTTGGACAGGAATGTCCAAGCCACCCTAATACCCCCCATACTCGCGCCTATCGCAGCGTGAGGATTTCCACTTGGCGGTCGGGCAGGGCGACGACCGCGCAGGTGGGCTTGTCGGTCAGCCAGCCGCAGACCTCGCCAGGGTTGATGACCAAGCAATCGTTCACTGTACGCAGTTCTTGCTGATGTGTATGCCCGTAAATCACGATATCGTAGAGACCGCTGCGGGCGAACGCCTCCACAGGTTCGGGTTCGTGTACCATCGCAATCCGACAGCCCGCCAACTCCACGAACAGGGGCTGTACCTGTACCTGCCCGATTTCGCTAAGCCGTTTGGTCAGCCCGACGCGCTCGCCGTCGTTGTTGCCGAAGATACCCAGCAGGCGGCAGCGCAGGCGCGACAGTTCGTTCGCCACGAACGGCGCCACATAGTCGCCCGCGTGTAGCACAAGCTCCACCTGTAGGTCGTTCAGCGCGTCCACCGCGCGGCGCAGATAGCCCAAGTGGTCGTGCGTGTCCGATAGTACGCCGATACGCATAGCGCCGTTAGTGTACCTAAGCAGGCGGATACACGGACAGGAGTGTCCGTGCTACATTAGCCTATGCGCCAAGTGGTTCCTTGGGGGTTATCCTCCAGCGTAATGCCCAACGCCTTGAGGTCTTCGCGGATGCGGTCGGCAAGATCGTAGAGTTTGCGTGTGCGCAGTTCCTGCCGCCAAGCGATGACGCAGTGCATCAGCTGGTTCAGCGTCTCGCTGTGCGCGGCGTCAGGGGGCTGGAGCGCGACGCCCAGTACGGTCTCCATCATCCACTGTAGGGCGTTGAGCAGTCCAGCGAGGCGGGCAGGCGCGTCGGCGAGTTCGGGGGTGTTCAGGTGCGTGTTGAGTTCGCGCACCACCTCGAACACGGCTGCCAACGCCTGCGCGGTGTTGAAATCGTGGTTCATCCCGGCGCGGAACTGCTGCAGGTACGGCTCGGCTGTAGTGGCGTCGGCGGTTGCGCCGCCGCGCTCGCGTAGGAACGCCTGCGCACGCTGATACGCCGTGCGGATGCGCTCCAACGCCGCCTGCGATTCCTGCAGACGCTCATATGAGAACTCCAGCGGCGTGCGATAATGCACGGTCAGTAGGAAATAGCGGATGACGGCAGGCTCGTACTGCTGGCGCAGCTCGCGAATGGGCACGACCACCCCTGTAGATTTGGACATCTTCTCTTGGCGCAGGCGCACAGGACCCCAGTGCAGCCAGTAGCGGGCGAACGGGTGTTCGCAGTGCAGGTACGCCTCCGATTGGGCAATCTCGTTCTCGTGGTGGGGGAAGATGAGGTCCATCCCGCCTGCGTGGATGTCGAACGCCGCGCCGAGATATTTCAGGCTCAGCGCAGAGCATTCGATGTGCCACCCCGGACGCCCTTTACCCCACGGGCTGTCCCACGCGGGTTCGCCGGGCTTGGCGGCTTTCCAGAGCGCGAAATCTTCGGGGTTGCGCTTGCGTGCGTCCACTTCAATCCGCGCGCCCGCCAGCATCTCCTCCACGCTCCGCCCCGAAAGCTTGCCGTATTCAGGGAACTTATGCACCTCAAAGTAGACATCGCCGTCCACCACATAGGCGTAGCCATCCTCGACGAGCCGTTGCACCATCTCGATGATGGCGTCCATGTTCTCCGTGACCTTCACGAAGTGGGGCAGGCGCACGCCGAGCGCATGGGCGTCCTCGATATACATACGGCTATACTTCTCGGCGACTTCGGCGGTGCTGATGTGTTCTTCTTGGGCGCGGCGGATGATTTTGTCGTCGATGTCGGTGAAGTTCTGCACGAAGTGGACGGCATAGCCGAGTTGTTCGAGCCAGCGTTGCACGATGTCCATCACGACCACGCCGCGCATATGCCCCACATGCGCAGGGGCTTGAGGGGTCAGCCCGCAGGCATAGATGGCGACCTTGCCCGGTTCGCGCGGTTCGAACGGCTCTTCCGAGCGCGTCAGCGTGTTGTAGAGGATGAGCTCCGCCATAACGCCGCGATTATACCCGCAAGCGTGCGAGATTTTCCAAGTTCCCCGTAGAAGCACAGAGAGGGGGCGTGGGGGAGCAGGGCATAATCTGATTAGGCGCGGGGGAAACCCCATAAGCGGAGCGCTGTGTAGGCGGCGATAGTTTGAACGACTCTCATCAGCACCGTCCAGCGCCACCGCCACACCCCCTGCGGCGCAGAGTCCCGCAGGGGGATTTTTTCAAAATAGGCGAGAGGCGGGTGGGGAGGAACCCGCCTCTCCAGGGGTAGGGGAGGTGCGACCAAGTTTAAGCAGGAGGTTCAAAGGTCAACCTGTACCCTGTCGCTACTGGTAATTATCGGCAGATAAATTGGTTTCTTTAGGGGGTACATCAGCTCACCTCGCCTTTGGTGATTTGCATAAACACATCTTCCAGGTCAAGCGATTCTTCGCGGAAGGCGGCGATTCGGTAGCCGTCGTGGATGAGCGCGGCGAGCAGGTCGGCTTGCTCTTCCAGCCCGCCCGCAAAATGCACATAGAGGCTACCGTTGCGCGGCTCTATCTCGCCCACATGAGGTTCCCGCTCCAAGCGTTGGATGAGGGGGTCGGCGTCGCCCAGCGGTTTAATCGCTAGGATGCGATGCGCTTGCAACTGCCGCACAATCTCGTCCACCGCGCCCCACACGAGCAGCTCGCCCTTCTCGATGATGCCTATCTTGTTGCAGAAGTCGGACAGTTCGGGCAAGATATGCGAGGAGACCAGCACGATTTTGCCCATCGCGCCCAGCTCGCGGATGAGCTCTTTGATTTCGATGCGGGCGCGGGGGTCTAACCCCGACGCCGGCTCATCCAGCAGCAGCAGGATGGGGTCGTGCACGAGGCTCTTGGCAAGGCAAAGGCGTTGTTGCATCCCGCGCGAGAGCGTCTCCACATAGGCGTCGCGCTTCACTGTAAGGTCGGTCAACTCCAGCACATTGTCGATAATCGCTTGACGCTGCGATTTGGGGATTCGATACGCCGCCGCGAAAAACTGCAGGTACTCCGTGACCGTGATACCCTCGTACAGCCCGAAGAAGTCGGGCATATAGCCCAGCAGAGGGCGCACCTCCTCTGGCTGACGCACGATATCGATGCCGTTCAGCGTCGCCGTGCCCGCCGTCGGCTCCAGCAGGGTGGCAAGCATCTTAATCGTGGTGGTCTTGCCTGCGCCGTTGGGACCGATAAAGCCGAACACATCGCCCGGTTGCAACTGAAAATAGATGTCGCGGACGGCGACCAGCTCCCCATACTCTTTGCGTAATCCCTTAACATCCAACATAGGCGTCTCCCCTATTTGCGCCAATTAGTTTTCACGCCGCGATAGGCGAGTCCTGCAAAGAAAATTCCCCACGATACATAGACGAAACTTTGCGCGAAACCCCAGCCCACATAGAAATATTGCATAGTATCCACCGATTTGTAGAGGTAATATACACGCGACGCAATACTATCCAGCGTCGCCGTCGTGTAAAACGGGTTCAAGCAGAAGATGACGCCCGAACTGAAGGCGACCCTAAGCCACCAGAAGAAGCCGTCCTTGAAGCTGTATACAGATCTCAGTTCATCTTCCAGAGCGTGGCTGGAGTCGATTCCGAAAGTCGCGAGCAGCACGGGCAGCAGCACGAGGGCAAGCAGTTGCCCAGCATAGAGCGTCGAGGCAGTGCTGATGGTGCGTTTGAGCTTGAACGAGAGCCAGACGCCCAGCGAGACCAGCAGCGCGCCCCAGCTGAACAGCAACGCCACACTGGCTGCGAACTTGTAGAACTCGTACGAGGGTTCTACGACGGTGGTGAACCTGCCCAGAAGCGGGCCATCGAGTTCGATACGGAAGTCGGTGGCGATGAACAGCATCGGGGTCAGCAGCAGGGTCAGGAGCGCCACCCGCGCCAGCGCCGCGCCCCATTTGCCCCAGAGGATTTCGCCCGCCGTCAGGCGTGTGAGCGCGAGCGACTCCCAAGTTCCCTTCTCGTACTCCAGCGAGAAGGAGTTATACGCCATCAACGGCGCAGTCAGACACATCACAAACAGCGACAGGTTCAGCGTGGCACCCAACGACGCCTCGTAGGTGTGGAACATTTGGAACAGCAATAGATAGGTGAGTCCCATCCCCACTGCCACCGCGCCGTAGAGGACGGGTTGACGCTTCCAGCGGTTCACTGTGAAACCGAACAGATGATATTGCAGCAGGGGGTTCTCGCGTTTTTTGATCACGGCGCGCCCTCCAACGGTAAGCTGATTAGGTAGAGTACTTGCGCGGCGCTTTTAGCCTCGTCGCGCAGCTCGGGCGCCAGCACAGGCTTTGACGCTTGCGCCATAAGATAGGCGGTATCTATCCACTCACGATCGATGAGTAGTTGAGCCGGGTAACCGTCCACTGACACGATGGGCGCGCCGTAGTTCCAGCCTCTGGATGGGTCGTAGGATTCCAACCGAGACAGCGGTCTCGGCGAGGCGGCGTTTATCCGAACGGTTTGGCGCGGCGGCAGACTGCCGATGTATGAAATGCCCGCGGGGGTGAGCAAGCGAACATTCACCAGAGGGTAAGGGAGCCGATTGGTAAGCGTTCCGACCAGTCGGGTTCGGCGTGCGCGTTGCTCGATGCGCAACGTGCCCTCCACTGAACCCTGCAGCTGCACGGCGCGCGTGTAGCGAAACCACTGGAAGCTCAGGTTGGTCACGCGGTAGCTCTCCACGCGCGTCGGCTCGCCCTGTACTGTGCGCACCGCTGCGCCTCGCGCCACATTCGCGTCGTCGGGCGCGCCCGCTTCCACCATATCGCTCTGCTCGAACTGCAGGTCGTACACCCCTGCGCGTGGGAAGAAGAAGAGCGCGCTGTTGATGGCGTAGGCGTCTCGGTCGCCCGCACGCGCCACGATGAGCGTCTTGACATCGCTGGAGAGCGACTGGCGGTACAAATCGCCCGCCAAGCGCCATAGCACGCCGACAAACGCCAGCGCAATCAGCGGTGTGACAACCCAAGCCCAGTCCAACGCGCGCAGCCGTTTCAACACGAAGTAGTTCACCGGCACGACCAGCAAGAAGTAGAGGCTCAAAAGAATCACAATTAGCCCAGCGTTGGGCGGCTGGATCTTAATCGTTTGACTGTCTATGACGCCGCCGTTGCGCATGTCGCCGCTTTGCCCTTGATGGGCAGCGGCAATTATGAAGCTTGGAGCGAAGTTGGCGACCTGGTCAAACAGGCGTTGCCACAGTCGGACGCGAGCGTTATAATCGCGCATGGGGGCGTCCATCGGATTGAACGCCAAGAACAGGATGGCGCCCAGCCCGTAGGAGCGCACGGCGACGAGAGGAATGCCCTCTTGACGGAGTAGTACGCGCCCTGCACGGGGGGTGGATTGCGTGAGCGTCGCTGCGCCTCGAGGCGGGCGAGCCTGTAGCCAATCGCCCAGCGCGCGGAGTTGGCTGACCGTGCGCGCGCCCTGCGGCGTCACGGGGAGCCACTCCCGCAAAGTGGGGTTCTGCAGGTAGACCGCGCCTGCGCCGCCAGGCACAATCAGCAAGCCGCCTAACATTACCCACTGGCGCAGCGCGTTCCACTGCTCCGCACGCAGGCGCTCCGCGCCAGCGTCTAAGATAATCACATACGCGCCGCTGAGCGCAATCAGCTGTTCGGGCAACAGCTCGGGACGGCAATAAGCGACTTTGTAGACGCCTTTGGAGCCGCGCCCACGAAGATTATTGAAGGTACCAGGAACGGCAGGTGTGCGCACCCGCTCCAGGACATTCAGCCCGCCTATCGCGTCGCCCACCAGCACGGCAAGTCGGTCGTGTTCCAAGACTTCGCGTATCGGCTGGCGCGCGACAACGCTGACTCCGCGCGCGGTGAAACGCGCCGTCACTTGGTCGCCGTACAGCCCCACGATGGGCGAGGCGACAACCACTTTACGCGAGCCTGCGGGCAGCTCCAGGGGGTACTGATACTCCCGTCGGTAGCCGAACGCGCCCAGCGAGACGGTCAGCACGCCCCGGTAGTTGCCCGATTTAGACTGCAGCTCGACGGCGAGTGGGAACGCGCCGTTGGCGGCGGGTCGGTCGCCCAGCAGCGGCTGCACGCGAATCTCCACAGGCGATTGCCCCCACAGCAGGAGCAATATCCCCCAAAACCCCAAGCTAAACACCCAGCGCGTCATGACGACAATTTTTTACGCGACGCCCGAGCCGATTCCTGCTATGAGGCGGTTCTCGTCGTCCCGAATCGGCTGTAGAGCCACGCAACGCTGATGAGCGCGACGCCCAACCCTGCGAAGCTGAGGGCGCGATAGGGCATCTCCAGGAAGCCCAAATCGTAGAGGAAGAGCTTGCAGGTAGCGAGGGCGAGTACGCCCAGCCCCATCAGTCGCAGGGCGCGTAGCGTGTGGCGCACGCCGCCGTACAGTAGCCCCGCGCCTATCAGCGTCCATTCCAGCGACACGAGCAGGTGCGCCAGCGGCGCGCCGCGCTTGCCCTGCAACTCAAAAGCGTAGAGCGTCTGCTCCGCGCTGAACCACGCCAACGCAATCACCAACCCCGCCGCGCCTAACTGCGCCAGCGATGCTCGCGGGAAGATAGCGTCCAACGGCGAGTTCGGCTGCATGCGCAGGCGCGGTTCAACTCGTACAGCGCCATACACGCGCCCGCCATCCAGCCCAGCCACGCGACGCCGTGTTCGTTAAGCAACGGCAGCGCCGTGCGTATCGGCTGCGTAATCACGCCCCATAGCGCGACCGTCGAGCCGAACGCCATCAACACGCCAAAGCCGTAGATAATGCGCAGCTCATAGCGCAACGCCACGATAATCAGAGCCGCCGCGAACAGGCTATACAGAAACGCCTGCACCGACGGCTGGAACTGCACGGCAATTGCCGCCGCGAGACAGATGACGCCCAGCGTGGCGAAACTCAACGCAGTAGGCGCGTCCTGCCGATGATACATCCACCAGCTGACCAGTATATAGATTGCGCTAAAACTTGCAAACAGCGCGCCCGGATAGTCGCCCCACGCCTCGCGCGAGAGCGCGTAGCCTACAGGTAGGTACACAATACTCGCCAGCACGAACTGACCCAAGTTGAGCTCGTGGACAGCGCGTCGGCGCAGCACATCGGGCAGCAGGTAGACAGCGCTGAACATCCCATAGTAGAGCGTGATAAACCCCAGCGTGATGAGGCGATAATCTGCCTTGTAGTTGTCCAACGCCCAGCCGTACAGGAGTATCACTGTGGACGCGAGGCACACCGCCTGATGCAGCCGCCACTCGCGCACGCTGGCAATACTGAGCATGCCCAAGTTCAGCGCGGTCAGGTAGCTGAAGAAGTTGAGAGGGCTACCGCCGCCGTTGCCGTCGTTTAGCCAGATAGGCGCGGCGAACCCACCCAGCGTCGCCACAATCGCCAGCGTCTGCGAGTTGCGCCGCCACGCCAGCGCGACGCCCAGCACAGTGGTCGCCCCCATAGCCATGAACGCGCCTGCGTAAGTGAACAGCTGATACCGCTCCCAGCCTGTCCAAGTGGTCAGGTAGAGCGCCGCCAACCCCGCGCCCATCAAGCCGTCCACAAACCAGCCTTCCGCGCGACGCCGCGCCAAGCCGCCCAAGCCCAGCAACGCGAACCCACCAAGATAGCCCAGCATGAGCCGACCCTCAGGCGATAGGCGCGTCCACGCCCAACCCATAAAAAACGCCGCTGCGAGCAGTATCAGCGTAATCCCCGTATACAGGGCGACCTTGCCGCCCAGCAACTGCTCGAACCACTGCAGGCTCGCGTCGCCTGCCGACAGGCTGGCGCGCGAGGGTTCAGCTGTAGGTCGCAGGGCAGCCGACGGCTCGGTGGGCGTCTTCGGCGCGGCAGGGGACGACGGTTGAGACGCCTGCGCCGACTCCGCCGCCATACGCCGCTCCAACTCACGCACACGATACCCCAAAGCATTCAACTGCTTCCTAATCTCTTCCAGTTCACGACGCGCTTCGTCTGACATCGCAATCGCCTCCTGACTATAGATACGCGCCTTCTCGCGCACTTCCTATAGGACTTTAGTCCTAAATGTGAAGTATAATACCATTATGAGCCGAGAGCTGCCGAAGCGCGTGTACGGTAAGACGGGCGTGCAGATGCCGATATTGGCGTTGGGGGGCGCGGGCGTGCTACAGGATATAACTCGCAAGCGCGAGGCGGTCGAGATTATCCGCGAAGCGGTAAACGCGGGCATCTACTACTTGGACACCGCGCAGCAGTATCGCGACAGCGAGCTGATATTTGGCGAGGCTATTGACGGGATGCGCGACAGGGTCTTCCTCAGCACAAAGAGCGATAAGCGCACCTACGACGGCGCGTGGCGTGAGCTTGAAAGTAGCCTCAAACGCTTGCGCACCAACCGACTGGAGCAGTGGATTGTGCATCATGTCTCTTACCCGCGCGAGATTGAGCAGCTGTTCGCGTCCGACGGCGCAATCAAAGCGTTCCAGCAAGCGAAAGAGCAAAAAATCGTGAAATATGTGGGTATTTCGGGGCATCACGACCCTGAAGTGCTGAGAACGGCGATGGAGCGGTTCCCGTTCGATATGACGCTGATACCGCTCAACCCAACCGAGCCGTACCATCCGCGCGCGTTTACGCGCGAGTTTCTGGACTACGCGCGTCGCAAGGGTGTAGCGATTGCCGTGATGAAGGTGATGGGCGTCGGGCGGCTGGTCGGCGAGGGCAAGTTCACTGTGCGCGAGCTATTCCGCTACGCGCTGAGCTTTCCCATACACACTGCGGTCATTTTGCCGAACAGCCTGCGCGAGTTGCGCGAGTTGGTACAAGCGGCGCGCGAGTTCACGCCGATATCCCCTGCCGAGCGCAGCGCATTAGAAGAGCGGGGCACGCTGCTGGTTAACCAAGTTGCGGGAATGTACCACCAGTGGCCCTAATCGAAGATGTCGAACAAATCCTCCAGCCAGTCGCGTTTTTTGCGTCGTTTGCTCCTGCGGTGGTCGTCATATTCGTAGTCGTCGTCTTCGTAGCGCGGAGCAGGGCGGCGCGGTTCGGGGCGATAGGGCACTGGGTCGGGCGCTGGCGGCGCGGGAGCGCGCCCCTGAGTCTCCAGCACATGACGCTCGATAATCTTGTCCAGCTCGCCGCGATCGAGCCATACGCCCCGACAGTTGGGGCAGTAATCGATTTCTATGCCCGACCGCACGGCTATCTGCAGAGCCTCGTTGCACACAGGGCATTTCATAGTGTTTCTCCTAACTCAGTCCGTACACGGGTATGGCGGCGCCGTGGATGGCGCGCGCGGCAGGCGAGCAGAGGAACATGATGACCTCGCCGATGGCTTCGGGCGACACCCAGCGGGTGAAGTCGGCGTCGGGGCGCGCCGCGCGATTGGCGGGCGTGTCGATAGTGCCGGGCAGGATGCAGTTCACCTGCACGCCGTACTCTTTGAGTTCGGCGGCGAGCGTTTCGGTGAGCCGTATCACGCCCGCTTTGGCGGCGCAGTAGCCCGCGCCGCCGCCAAAGCCAGTCAGCCCCGCTCTGCCAGAGATATGCACCATCGCGCCGCCGCCTGAGCGAATCAGCAGCGGCGCAATCGCCCGCGAGACCAGAAACGCCGTGCGCAGGTTCATATCCAGCATCTGCTCCCACGCATCCACGGGCGTCTCATGCACGGGCGGACCCGCCGTGAAGCCGCCGACTGTGTTCACCAGCGCGTAGAGCTTGCCGAAACGGTCGTCCACCGCGCGTGCGAGGCGGTCGCAATCGTCGGGCGAGCGCAGATCCACCCCGCCGACGAGCAGATGGCGTGTATCCACCGCGAGGTCGGCAAATAACTGGTGGAGGAGCGTCTTCTCACGGGCGCACAGGGCGAGCCTCGCGCCTGCTCCATGAAACTGCCGCGCGACCACACGCCCCAGCGCGCCCGTCGCGCCTGTAATCAGCACTACTCGGTCGGTAAAGTCGTAGGCAAGCATCGTCAGCCTTCGCTATCCTCGGCGAACGGGTAGGTCGGCAAGTGGATGCGCAACGGCTTGTCCACACGGTAGCCCAGCGCGTAGTCGGCTTGCAGCAAAGTGTGGATTTCCGAAGTGCCCTCGTAGATTGTGGCGCCCTTACTGTTGCGGTAGAACCGCTCCACAGGGTACTCATCGGAGAAGCCGTAGGAGCCGAAGAGCTGCACGGCGGCGTTGGCGGCGCGTTGCGCGGCTTCCGTGCTGTACCACTTCGCCAGCGAGGTCTCGCGCGTGTTGCGTAGCCCCACATTCTTCATCCAGCCGACCTTCTGGTAGAGCAGGGCGCTGATTTGATAGTCGGCTTCCATCTGCGCAATCTTCTGCTTGATGAGCTGATGCTCGGCGAGGGGCTTGCCAAAGGTTTTGCGCTCTTTGGCGTAGCGCACGGACTCGTCCGAGCACGCGCGGATGAGACCCGCCGCGCCCGCTGCGACCGTATAACGCCCCTGATCGAGGGCGAACATGGCGATTTTGAAACCTTCGCCCTCCTCGCCGATGCGGTTCTCGACGGGGATTTCGACATTTTCGAACACCACGCCGCCCGTGTTGCCCGCGCGCACGCCGAGCTTGCCTTTGAGCGTGTAGGGTTGCACGCCAGGACGTTCACGCTCCACGAAGAACGCGCTCATGCCCGAATGGTCGCGTCGAGCCTTCTTCTCAGGGTCGGTCCACGCCACCACCAGGTACTGGTCGGCGACTTCGGCGAGGGAGATCCAGATTTTTTCGCCGTTGAGGATGTAGCGGTCGCCCTCGCGTCGCGCGATGGACTGCATCCCGACCACATCGCTGCCTGCGTTGGGTTCGGTCAGGCAGAACGCGCCGAGCCGCTCCCCGCGCGCTTGAGGCGTGAGCAGGCGCCGCTTCTGCTCCTCGTTGCCCCACGCCATTAGCGTCATTGCAGTCAGCCCCACATGCACCGACATCACCACGCGCAGGAAGGTGTCGCCGTACTCCAGCTCTTCGCAGGCGACGCCCAGCGCGATGTAGTCCAGCCCTGAGCCGCCCCACTTGCGCGGCACGCAAATGCCGAGCAAGCCAAGCTCTGCCATGCGCTGGTAGACTTTAGGGTCCGCCCCGTGCCGATCCCACTCGCGGATGTGGGGCTTTATTTCGTTCTCCACAAAGCGTCGCACAGTGTCGCGCACCATCAGGTGCTCTTCAGAGAATGTGAAGTCCATAATAATTGCCTCCTTACGCAGAAGATTGTACCTGAGCGTCGGATGTTTTCGTTGATGCTGGGAATGCGACACAAATGATGGTTCCGACGCCTTCCTCGCTGTCTACGGTGAGGAAACCGTTGTTCTGGCGGACGATTCCGTAGACCGTCGCCAAGCCCAGCCCCGTGTTGCCGACGCCTTTGGTGCTGAAGAACGGCTCGAAGATGCGTTCGCGCAGGTGTGCAGGGATGCCCTCGCCTGTGTCGCGCACTTCTAAGCACACATACTCGCTGGGGGCAATCGGTTCTTCGGGGGCGACGGTGTTCGGGGGCGCTTGAGTGAAGGTCTTTCGGAAGGTGGTCAGGGTCAGCGTACCCCCGCGCTTGAGCATCGCGTCGCGGGCGTTCACGGCAAGGTTCATAATCACCTGTTCCAGCTGTGTGGGGTCGATGTAGATTGTGGCGTCGGCGTCTGTACGGTGTATCTCCAAGCGCACCGACTCGCCCACAGTGCGTTCGAGCAGCGGCGCGAGGTCTTCAATCACGCGATTGAGGTCGGTGGGTTGCGGTTGCGTGAGTTGTTTACGGGCGAATCCGAGCAGTTGACGGACGAGGTTCGCCGCGCGCTCGCTCGCTTGGATGATACGCTCTAAATCGGCTTGGGCAGGGTGGTCTGGGGGCAGGCGTGTCTGCGCGAGCTCCGCGAAACCTAAGATAGCAGTGAGCAGATTATTGAAATCATGCGCGACGCCCCCCGCGAGTTGCCCGATGCTCTCCATCTTCTCGGCGCGGAACAGTCGCTGCTCCAGCAGCTTGCGCTCGGTGATATCGATGTCGGCGCACACGAAGTGCGTGTGATGGTCAAAGCGGATGGGGAACAGCGACGAGAGGATGTAGCGCTGCTTGCCGTCAGCGGTGCGCACGCGCCACTCGCGGATGGGCGCAGGCGCGTTGGTCTGCGCGACGCGCTGAAGCATCTCCATAAACTCGCGCTGCTGCTCGGACGTGAAGAGGAACCCCTCCAGCGTCTTGCCCAGCATCTCAGATTCGGAGTAGCCATAAATACGCTCGGAGGCGCGGTTCCAAGACAGCACGCGCCCTTGACTATCGAATATCTGCATCGCGAGGTTGGGCGCGTTATCTATAATAGCGCGGAGCTGTTGATAGGCTTGGCTGAGCCGTTGCGCATACTCGCGTTGCTGCGTGAGCGCGCTGGCGACCACCATGAACACGCTGAAATTAAACAGGGTGAAAAACCAGCCGACAAGGAACTCTGGGAACTCGATTGGCGATTCGGCTCTCCAGCGAGCGACCTCCACGCTGAGCATGACTACTACAATCAAGCTCATCCATGCGACGCCACGCTGCTGGAAGATGAAGGTCATCGCGACGAAGGCTGGCAGCACGATGGTCAGCGACGGACCTTGCACCCAGCCGATTTTATGGATGTGGAAGCCCAGCGACACCGACGCCATGCCCAGCAGGGTGAGAATCGCCAGCAGCGCGTAGTCGCGCTTGCGCATGCGCCAGTTGTTCCACCAAGTGAGCAGCAACCCACCCAGCGTCAGATGCCCCAGAAAGTCGCCCATCCAGCGATGTAGCACAGAATTATGCCACTGGTCAGCAGGCGTGAGGTGGTAGACGACTCTCAAGCCAGTGTTCAGAAGCGGAGAGATTATCGCGACGAGGGCGCACCCCCCAAGAAACAGCACCCCGTCGCGCCAGTGGGGGAGTCGGGGCTGAATTTTGAGCGTGCGCAAGAGCCACACGCCCACGCCTGCCTGAAGCATCACAGGCGCTGCGCTGAGCAACGCCAAGTCTACAAGCCCCCAAGTGCGCTACACGAGGAACGCCGCGCCCAGCCCCACGCCCAACAAGCCGACAGGGTAGCCCCACCAGTAGGTCAGCCCAAGCGCAACGCCTGCAGGCAGCCAGACCGCGCTGCTGCGATCGGGCAGGAACGCCAACTCCAGGCTAAGCCGCGCGGTCAGCATGTACGCCAGCATAACGACTGCAGTTCTGCCGGCTGTTAAGGCGACGGCGGACGGGTGTGGCGTCATCATGCTACAGGTTAGGCGTCAGGGTCGCAACTCCTGCAAGAGAATATCGCGGATGCGCTCGCTGGCGTATCCATCGCCGTAGGGGTTCACCGCGCGCGCCATTTGGGCGTAGGCTTCGGCGTCGGTGAGCAGGCTTGCAGCTTCCGCCACAATCCGCTCGGCGTCGGTTCCGACCAGCTTCGCCGCGCCTGCCGCCACGCCCTCCGGACGCTCGGTGGTCTCGCGCAGCACCAGTATCGGCTTGCCGAACGCAGGGGCTTCCTCTTGCACGCCGCCCGAATCGGTGAGGATGAGGTCGGCGCGGCGCATCGCGTGGACGAACGGCGCATAGTCCAACGGCTCGGTCAGCAGGGCGCGTGGGTGGTCGCCCAGAACCGCCGTGAGCGTCTCGCGCACGCGCGGGTTGCGATGCATCGGCAGCAGCAGCAGTAGGTCGTCGAAGCGTTGGAGCAGCTCGTGCGCGGCGCGGGCGATGTTCGCCATCGGCTCGCCCCAGTTCTCGCGGCGGTGCGTGGTCAGCAAGAGGACTCGCCCTGAATGCGTGAGGGCGCGCTGCAAAGCTGGATCGGTCGGCTCGTAGGGCTGCTGCGCCACCCACTGCACCGCGTCGATGCCTGTGTTGCCTGTAATCCAGATGCGCCCCTCGGGGATATGTTCCTGCAAGAGGTGCTGACGCGCCGTCTCGGTAGGGGCGAAGTGGAACTCTGCAAGCGGCGCGGTCAGACGGCGGTTCATCTCCTCGGGGAACGGTTGGTACTTGTCGTAGGTGCGCAAGCCCGCCTCCACATGTCCGAACGGGACGCGGTGATAAAACGCCGCCAACGCCGCGACAAAGGTGGTGGTCGTATCGCCTTGCGCCAGCACGACATCGGCAGACCACTCGCGCAGCAGCCGATCCAGCCCATCCAGCGTGCGTATAGTAATCTCGGTCAGGGTCTGCTGGGGCGTCATGATGTTGAGGTCGGCGTCGGGGCTGAGACGGAACAGGCGCAGCACCTGGTCGAGCATCTCCCGATGTTGCCCCGTCGCTATCAGGCGCACCTCGAACGCGGGGTCTCGCTGTAAAACACGCACCACAGGCGCCATCTTGATGGCGTCGGGGCGTGTACCGCAGATTGCCATCGCACGAATAGGCGTCGACATCACCCCAGAGTGTACCAGACGGCAGGCGCATCGAGGCAGATTATTCCGAGCCGAAGGCGAGACGCTTTTCAAACCCCTCGCGCGGGAGTACACTCTGTGAATCCTTCCCCAATCCTTGCGCCTCTAACGAATCGGAAGCGCAACTCAACGCTTCCAAGCAAACTCTATAACAGGGAGGTATACAGAGATGACAACTGCAACACGCGCCACACTCACTGTGGCAGAGCTAGATCAGATGATCGAGCGCGGCGATTCGTTCCTCCTGCTTGATGTGCGCAACCAAGACGAGTTCGAGCGCTGGAAGATCGAGGGGCGCAACCGTGTGGAGACGCTCCACATTCCGTACTTCCAGTTTATTGAGGACGAGGAAGCGAACATCGTTCGCGTGCCGAAGGGCAAGTCGGTTGTGGTGGTGTGCGCGAAGGGCGGCTCGTCGGAGTATGTGGCGAACCTGCTGCGCGAGCGCGGCTACGAGGCGATGAACCTCGAAGGCGGCATGATTGCCTGGGGCAACTACTACCGCGTGCGCCGCATCGAGGCGGTGAAGGATGTCGCCCTGTATCAGATTATGCGCGTGGCGCGCGGCGACCTCGCCTACGCCGTCGTGAGCAACGGCAAGGGCATCCTGATTGACCCCACCCGCCATACCGAGCAATACACGAACCTCGCCGAGCGCGAGGGCTTCGAGATTGTGGCTATCTTCGACACCCACGCCCACGCCGACCACATCAGCGGCGGACCCAAACTCGCCCAAGAACTCGGCGTGCCCTACTTCCTCCACCCCTACGACGGCATCCATCCCATCGACATGTTGCCCGCCACGATTGAGTACGAGTTCCTGAAGGACAACTTCACCTATAAGTTCGGCGACGCGACGCTGAAGGGCATCCACATCCCCGGACACACGCTGGGGAACATGGCGTTCTTGGTGAACGACCGCTACCTGTTCACGGGCGACTCCATCTTCATCGTGTCGGTGGCGCGTCCGGACCTTGGCGGGCGCGGGCAGGAGTGGGCGCCCATCCACTACGAATCGCTCTACAAGAAACTGCTCGTGCTCCCCGACGAGACGCTGGTGTTCCCCGCGCACTTCGCGACCGCCAGCCGCGAGGGTCGCCCCGACGGAACCTTCTACGACACGCTCGGCAACATCAAGCGCAACAACCCGCGCGAGTATCAAGCCAAGAGTAAAGAGGAGTTTATCGAGTTCTTGCTCAGCACGCTCCCTGTGTTCCCGCCGCAGTATGTGGACATCAAGCGCGTGAACGCGGGGCTGCTGGTTCCCGACGAGGAGAAGGCGCAGGAGCTGGAGCTGGGCAAGAATGTTTGCGCTCTGGCAGACGCTTACTGAGCGTACACCTCCCCCTCCTCTCCCGCCTAACGGGGGAGGAGGGCTTCTTGACCACCTTTCTCTCGTTGCACCGCTCTACCAGCGCGTAGGAGCGATTCTAACCACTTGACAGGAGGTAGACAGCGATGGCTACGCAGTCTATAGAGAAACAAGTAGAGAAACGCAACATCCTCTTAGACGCCTTGCTGGGCGTGCCGAACTGGCAGGGCGTCGTGCGCATCCTGCCCGGCTTCCTGCTGTCGGTCGCGATTATGCTCGTCGCGATACCGCTCACGAATGTGCTGGGCGCTTGGGTCTTGAGTTTACAAGGCATCGACCCGACAGGCAAGTCCAGTCCCATCTCCGCCGTGTTGACGGCGATTGTAATCGGTATCCTGCTGCGCAACCTGCTGCCGCTGCCCAAAGCCATCGAGGACGGCATCAAGTTCAGCACCACCAAGATTTTGCGACTGGGGATTATCTTGGTGGGGATTAAGCTGAGCCTGATGGATGTGTTTAAGTTGGGCGTGTGGGGCATTCCTGTGGTGGCGACGGCGATTTTCAGCGGGCTGTGGTTCGTCTCGTGGTTCAACAAGCGGTTGAACCTGCCCGAACGGCTGGGCACGCTGATTGCGGCGGGTACAGGCATCTGCGGCGTCACGGCGATTGTCTCGGTCGCCCCGGCGATTAAAGCCGACCAGAAAGAGGTCGCTTACGCCGTGGCGAACATCACGCTGTTCGGTTTGGTGGGCATGTTCCTGTACCCCTACCTCGCGCCTCACATCCTGCACACTTCCGAGCAGATTGGGCTGTTCTTAGGCACGGCAGTGCATGAGACCTCGCAGGTGGTCGGCGCAGCGCTCACCTACAAAGAGGTGTTCAACGACGAGACCGTGCTGAAAGCGGCGACCGTGACCAAGCTCACACGCAACCTGTTCTTGGCGGTTGTCGTGCCGATGCTGTCGTATCTGTACCTGCGTCGGATGGCGGCGCAGGGCGCGGGCGACGGCGGCAAGATCAGCATCGCGAAGCTGCTCCCAGCGTTCATCTTGGGCTTCATCACGATGGCGATTGTACGCTCGATTGGCGACGCGCAGGTTGCCCACGGCTTGGCGTTCGGGATTTGGGACGCCGAGGGCTGGAAGGCGTTCACGAAGACCATCGGCGAGACTTGGGGTTCCCGTGCGCTGGGCACGGCGATGGCGGCGGTGGGCTTGGCGACCTCGTTCAGCGTGTTCAAAGGCGTCGGACTGAAGCCGTTCGTCGTCGGCTTGGTGGGCGCGCTGCTGGTGGGCGTCATCGGCTGGGGCATGGCGCTGCTGCTCGGCGGGTTCGTGCAGCTGTGATACAGAGGAGAGGCTCATGAAACGCTGGCTCCTGTGGCTCACTTGGCTGATTGCGATTGCCGCGCTGTGGGGCGCGGTCTCCGCGCGGGCGACGCACGCACGCACGCACGCCCCCGCCTGCGAGAGCGTCATCTATTGGGAGTCGCCGCTGCTCAGGTAGCGGCTACTCCCACACCAGAAACGGGTTGAATCGGGTGTCGGTGTCGTACACATCGACGCCCTCGTGCGCTTTGAGGAACGCGACCACCGCGTAGGTAACGGGGGTCGCCATCGCCTCGTAGAGCGTCTTCGCGCCCCACTCTATCAGGCTAATCTTCACCAACTCGGCGGCTGGGTAGACGCCCGCGAACGCCGCCAGCGTGAAGAGAGTCGTGTCCAGCAGTTGCGCAACCAGCGTGGAGCTGATCGTGCGCGTCCAGAGCCAGCGTCCGCGCGTGGCGATTTTGAGCTTCGCCAGCACATAGGAGTTCACAAACTCGCCCACCAAGTACGCCGTCAGCGAGGCGACGAGCAGGCGCGGCGCAACGCCCAACACCGCCTCATACGCCGATTGGTTCTCCCAAAACGGAGCAGGGGGTAGGGCAATCGCTCCCAGAATCACCAACGCCGCGAGCAGATTGCACCCAAAGCCAATCCATATCACCAATCGCGCCCGACGATAGCCGTAGACCTCCGTTAGCACATCGCCAATAATGTAGCTCACGGGGAAAATCAGGATAGCGGACGACATCACCAGCCCGCCGAGGCTGATAATCTTCGCGGCGATAATGTTGGATAGCACGAGGCTCACGATGAAGAGCGCGACCACCATCACGAACCAGATGGAGTAGCCGCGCTCGATGGAGCCGCTCAGCGAGACTCTGGGTAGGTTCCGCATCGGTCATCGTTGCAGCGCGTGCTGCACGAGTGCAGGGATTTCGCTGGGGGTGTCGGCAATCGGCACGCCCGCGTCGGTCAGCGCGGCGACTTTGGACTGTGGACTGCCCTTGCCGCCAGAGATAATCGCGCCTGCGTGCCCCATCCGTTTGCCAGGCGGCGCGGTGCGCCCTGAAATGAAGCCCACCACAGGTTTGGTCATGTGGCGCTTGATGTAATCGGCGGCAATCTCCTCGTCCGAGCCGCCAATCTCGCCCACCAGCACCACCGCTTCAGTCTGGGGGTCTGCCTCGAACAGCGGGAGCACATCGACGAAGGTCGTGCCGATAATCGGGTCGCCGCCGATTCCAACGCAGGTCGATTGCCCCAGTCCTGCCTGCGTAAGCGCGTACACAATTTCGTAGGTCAGCGTGCCGCTGCGCGAGACCAACCCGATGTTGCCCTTCTTGAAGAGCATACCGGGCATGATGCCCACCTTACACGCTTCGGCAGTAGTCAGTCCGGGGCAGTTGGGACCAATCACACGGCTCTGCGTGCAGCGTTTCACATAGCTCATCACGCGCACCATCTCTTGCACGGGAATGCCTTCCGTGATGCAGACGATGAGTTGGACGCCTGCATCGGCGGCTTCCAGAATCGCGTCGGGCGCGAACGGCGCAGGCACGAAGATACACGACACATTCGCGCCTGTCTCGCGCACCGCTTGCTTGACCGTGTCGAACACAGGCACGCCCGCAACTGCCTGCCCGCCTTTGCCGGGCGTCACGCCCGCGACGACCTGCGTGCCGTACTCTATCATCTGGCGCGTGTGAAACTCCCCTTCGCGCCCCGTGATGCCCTGAACTAAAATTTTGGAGTCTGCGTCCACTAAGATAGCCATGCGTACACTCCTTGTCGGCAAGATTGTACCTAATCGCGGTTGGGCGTGCGCCGCGCCTCAATCGTGAACGACAGCCCCATCGCGCTGATAGTGCCTGTAAGCCGATTGCCTGCGACGGTGGCGTTGACGGTGATGCTCATGCCGCCCATTTCGAGGGTGAGGGTCAGCGTATCGCCATCGGGCGCCGCGATGTCGAACGCTTGCGCGCCCAAAGGCGTCTCCAGCGTCCCGACAAGTCGTCCGCCCTCTTGGCGGATGCGCAGGGTGAACGGCACGCCTTCGGGGGGCAAGGGGTCGCCGCCCGTGATAGTGCCTTGCCACACGCCGGCGAAGCTGGGCGTCGCTGCGCCCTCGCGCGACGGCTCGGCAGGTTGCTCGCGCTCCTGACGCCGTTCGTCGAACACCGACTCCACGCGTAGCCCCTTCAGATACTCCTGACGCTCTTTCTCCAGCGCCTCGCGCCACGCGCGGTCACGCTCGATGTCGAAATACAGCACGCCGTCGATAAAGGTCTTCTCACACACGGCGTAGCCGCTGAGCGGATGGTCGCTCCACAACGCCAAATCCGCATGCTTGCCAGCCTCGATGGAGCCGACATAGCGGTCGACGCCGAGCTGCTTGGCGACATTCAGCGTGACGAACTTGAGGGCTTCCACCTCAGGCACGCCGCCGTACTTGACGGCTTTGGCAGCTTCGGTGTTCATGCGCCGTGCAAGCTCGTTGCTATCGGAGTTGAAGGTCACCACCACGCCGCGCTCCCACATAATCGCGCCGTTGTAGGGAATGGCGTCGTACACTTCGATTTTATACGCCCACCAGTCGGAGAAGGAGGACGCGCCTGCGCCGTGCCGTGCAATCTCGTTCGCGACCTTGTAGCCCTCCAGCACATGCTGGAGCGTGCCCACGCGCACGCCGAACTCCTCACACACGCGCAGCAGCATCAGAATCTCGTCTTGGCGGTAGCTGTGGCAGTGGATGAGCCGTTTGCCCTCCAGAATCTCCACCAGCGCGTCGAGTTGCAGGTCGCGTTGAGGGGGCAGGGGGCGTTTGCCCGCGCGGTACTCCTCCCAGTGGCGCTTATAATCCAGCGCGGTGAGGAACCGCTCTCGTATCACCTGCTCCACGCCCATGCGCGAGGCAGGGTAGCGTTGCGCGCCCGGCGTGCGGAAGTTGGAGCGTTTCACATTCTCGCCCAGCGCGAATTTGATGCCTGCAGGGGCTTCCTTGAAAACCATCGCGTCGGCGGTCTTGCCCCAGCGCCACTTGACCACGATACTCTGCCCGCCAATCACATTCGCCGAGCCGTGCAGCACCAGCGCACTGGTCAACCCGCCCGCGAGCTGCCGATAGATGTTCACATCTTCGGGGTTCAGCACATCCTGAATGCGCACTTCGGCGGTGCAGACATTCGTGCCCTCGTTCACGCCGCCGCTGATTGCCGTGTGCGAGTGGCAGTCCATCAGTCCGGGCGTCAGGTGCTTGCCCGTGCCGTCGACGATTCGGGCGTTGGGCGGCGCGGTGAGGTTCCTGCCCACCGCCGCGATTTTGCCGTCCACAATCAGCACATCGGTGTTGGGCAGGGGCTTATCGTGGGCGAGTGTCCACACGGTGGCGTTGCGGATGAGCCAAGTGTTGTGTTCGTCGGGGGGTGGGGGCATGATGGGGGTAAGTTTCACGCGGGGCAGGGTTGGCGCGTCCTCGGCGGTTGCGCCCTGCTCAGTGCGCTCTTGAGGTTGCTCGCCCTGCGGCGTTCCTGCCTCGCGTGGCGTCTCTTGGCGCGGAGGCGCGCCTGCTGTGAAGTGCTCTGTGCAGGTCGCCTCGCAGTGGTGCGCCTCGTGGTCGTGGCTTTGCATGTGCGTCAGCATGCTGCCGTGCGCGTGGTGGTAGCAGCAGGAGGCTTCGTGCAGGCTACTAATGTTCTCGGCGTCCCAGTCGCGCGGGCGGCGGAAGGAGGGTGGGGTCGCCGCGGCGGCGGTCTGGGTCGTCTCGCTGAGTTTATAGCGTTTTCCGTCCGCGAACACGAACTCGATGCGGGCGCGCGGCTCGAACAGCTCGCCGCGCACGACGACGAAACTCGCCGTCTTGCCCACCGCGAGGTCGCCGAACTTGTCTTGGATGCCGAGCAGTTCGGCGGGGGTAAGCGTGAGGGCGCGTAGCGCGGCGTCTTTGGGCAAGCCGTTCGCGATTGCCGTGCGGATGTTGCGCAGCAGGCGTTCCGGGTCGCCCAGCCCCTCGGTGGTGAAGGCGAAGCGCACACCCTGCTCGTGCAGGATTGCGGCGTTCTGGTAGGCGAGGGCGCGGTTGCGCAGGCTGGTAAGCGCCGGCGGGCTGAGCGGGTCGTAGCTACGCAGGGGTTCGGGCATCTCCATGCTCAGCAGCACAGGGATCGCGCGCCGCTTGAGTTCGTTAGCGACCTTCGCCGCTTCCTGCCCGCCCACGAGAATCACGCGCAAGTGGAACTCGTCGGCGATGCGGAGCACGCGACGGATGTCCTCGGCGTTATTGGCGATAGCGAGCAGGGGCTGTTTACGCTCCAGCACGGGTTGCAACGCCTCCAGCGCGCGGTTCATCGCGGGGCGGGGCTTGCCGTTCGGATCGCGCAGGTATGCCTGCCACACCTGCGCTTGGTGCTGCGCGTCGTAGAAGGTCTGGCGCACGAGAGCAACCGCGCCCATCAGCGAGCTGGGGTAGCCGCTCCCGCTTTCGAACGCGCCGCGCCCGCGCAGGTTCAGCGCCACGCCGTACTGAGGCGCGACGACCAACTCGGCAGGCGCGCCCGTGTTGAGGCTAATCACTGCGCTCTGACCGCTTAGGATGCCATGCGGCGGGGCGATATGCGCCGCGACAAACCCCGCCCGACGCCACCGCCCCCACTGACCGCTGTCGGGCTGCATCAGCACAGTCGCCAGCCGTTCGGGGCGAATCTGGGGGTTGCTGTGCGTGTTGCCGCGCTCATAACTGGCGTAGGCAGGGTCGTTCGCTTGCGCCGGCATGCCGAGACTGCTGAACGCATCGATAAAGCCGGGGTAGACTGCATGTCCGCTCGCGTCGATGACCTCTGCGTCGGCGGGAATGGGCGTGTTCGCGTCGCCCAGCGCGACAACCACGCCGTTGCGCACCACAATCACGCCGTTCTCAATCGGCGGGGCGCTGTTGGAAACAATCTTCGCGCCGCGCAGGGCGTACACATCGGGCAATCGGTAGGGCGTATCCTGCGCCTGCGCCCAAACGAACATGAGCAACCAGCCTACACATAACAGCCATCGCCTCATAGCAAACCCTCGATTCGGCGCAGGTGAAAGTTTTCCTGTCGTTGTGCTGCCTCGCATCGGCTTCTCTTCGCCCCTTACCTGCAGGAGAAACCCCAAAGAATGGGAGGCAATCTTCACCAAACCCTAACAATTAACAGGCAGGAGACTGACGCTCAGTGCGTATTTAAGCTACAGGTTGCGCAACATGCCTGTGTTGCCGCCAGTCTAACAGGTAGGTGAGAACGAGGTGCGATTGGGGCTACTCCTGCTGATGTTGCTCGGTTCGCTGCTCTATCAGGGCTGCTGGGAAGAGCCGCGCTTTCTGGCGGCGCACGCCGCCGCTGCGCCCAAACAGAGCACGGACGACTCGGTGCGGTTGCTCTACCGCAAGGTGGGCGGCGTGCCTGTGCGCTATATCATCGCCGATTTGAACAACCCGTATGTGCGGGTGGGGGTCGTCACGGCGCAGAGGCTCGGCTCAGACGAATCGATTTGGGCGTTGCTGGCGCGTTCGCGTCCGACTGCCGCCGTCACGGGCACCTACTTCAGCACGCGCAGCAAGCTGCCGGTGGGCGATATAGTCATCGAGGGCGAGCGGGTGCATTTCGGCGGGGTGGGCACTGCGCTTTGCATCACCTACGACAACCATGTGCGCTTCATTCGGCAGAAGCTCCACCGCCAACGCGACTGGAGCAACTATCGCATCGTGTTGGGGGCGGGTCCGCGCCTGCTGCAGAACGGGCGCGTCTCGCTCTATCCGTCGGGCGAGGGATTCCGAGACAGGCGTGTGTACGCCTTGGGCAAGCGCGTCGCGGTGGGCGCTACCAAGCACAATAAACTGATACTGGCAGTGGTAGAGCGCCCCATCTCGCTGCGTCGCTTGGCGCAGATTATGCGCGCGTTGGGGGCAGTGGACGCGATTGCGTTAGACGGCGGCGGCTCCAGCACGCTCTACTACCGACGCGCGGTGAAGGTGTTGCCCAAGCGCAAGTTAACGAACCTGCTGGTCATCTACGAAGACCACGCCGAGTATGAGGCGCGTGTGGCGCGGCTCAAGCCCCAGAACCGCTTCGCCCAGCGTTAGCCCAGCACGCGCTCGAGGTAGCGCTGCGTCTCAGGGAACGGCGGCACACCCCCATAGCGCTGCACATTGCTCGGACCCGCGTTGTACGCTGCCAGCGCAAGCCGCAAGTCGCCAAACCGGTGCATCAAATGGCGGAGGTAGCGCACGCCCCCCTCGATGTTCTGGACAGGATCGTAGGGGTCTTGTACGCCCAACGCGCGCGCCGTGTCGGGCATCAGCTGCATCAGCCCGATGGCTCCCTTAGGCGAGACGGCGCGCGGGTCGCCCCCTGACTCCGCCTCGATGACGCGCAAAATGAACTCCGTGTCGAGGTTATAGCGGGCGGCGATAGGCGCGACAACTGGCTCCCATCGCCGCACAGCGGGCTGGATGTGCATGCCGGGCGGCGGCGCGCCGCCGACAGGGAACCCGACAGGCGCCACGAACGCCGTCTCGAACGACTGGGGCGCCCCCATCTCGCCGCGCAACTCGCGCACACGGCTCTCAATCGCCTGAACCCGTTGGAGCGTCCTCTGAAAGGCGTCGCTGATACGCATAGACCGCCGCCTCATCTACCTCGTTTTGCACAAGGCGCTGAATCTCGTGTTGGTGTTGCTCGTAGGCGCGGATGCGCAGCTGGGTCAGCGCCTCGCGCTCGCGTCGCGCCTGCAGGTACACCTCGCGAGCGTGGGCTTCATGTTCTTGGAGCAGGGGCAGCGTGTCTTGCAGGCGTTGCAAGCGCGTCGTCATCGCGCCGAGCGTCTGCTCGCGCTGCACCCACTCTTCAGGATGGACAGGAGCCTCCGCCATCTGACGCATCTGCTGGGCAAGCGCACGAATCTGCATCTCCAACTGCACGCGCTGGCGCACCGCGTCCTGCAACGCGCGGTAGGCTATCCCCTCGCGCGTTTCCCGATAGCGCAGCACCCGCTCCAAGCGAAACCGAAAGCGTCGCATCTCCACAGGATATATCGGGCACAGCGCCGATTCTCTGCAGGGGCACTCTGCCTCTACATACGGTCTCAAGCCCCCATCTTGACGACAGATGGTGCAACTTGTTTGTCTATATAATTTTCTCAAATATTAAAAAAGCCTCTTGAGATGCCTCGCTGCGCTCGGCAAGCACCTCCTGTCATGCCGAGCGCAGCGAGGCATCTCAAAAAGGGTCTTTTAATATTTGAGGGACTATAACTACGAATCCTCATGTCGTAGAGCCTGCTGTATGAGCTGTAATACCACTGGCAGCTCTTCTTGCACCACCCGCCAGACAATTTCGTAGTTGATACCCCAATAGCCGTGCGCCATCTTATCGCGCTAGGGAATGTCTGAGTATCGGTCGCGCACGCTTTGAGGGATATGCTTAGCAGCTTCTCCAATTATCTCAAGGGAATGCACTACTGCATTCTGGGTTTTTCTATCGGCAAGGAATGCTTCGTAATCCATTCCCGACACGAATGCCTGCGCATCTTGAATCGCATCCTGAATGTCTTGCAGAAACAGGCGATAATCGCGTCTTCTCATATGCTCACCGCTTCGCGAAGTGCCTGTTCGCGAATCTCTGGGCGGAGCGCTTCGATTGTAGTCAGTTGCACCTCTACCCCCAGTAAATCCGAAAGGTAAGATTCCAAGTTCAAGAACTTCAGCAGTCCGGGCTTTGTCTCGAACTCCACAAGGATGTCTACATCACTTGTGGGCGTTTGATCGGCGCGTGCGTAGGAGCCAAAGATATGCAGCGACTTCACTGCGTATCGCTCACGCAGTTCGTTCATTTGCTGCCGCAGTATCGCCTGAATTTCGTGGAACGGGCGCACGCCATGAATTATACCCAAACTACTTACCGACACGAGGTCGCATTTTTTGCGCTAACGGGTACGCGACCTTCCCCTTCAGCACACCTGTTATACCCTATCTTGAACGGGTATCCTTAGAGTGATGAGCGATTTTCGATGGGGCATTTTAGGTACGGGGAAGATTGCTCGGCGGTTTATGCAGGCGGCGTTCTATGTGCCTGAGGCGCGGGTGGTTGCTGTCGGCTCGCGCACCCACTCAAGCGCGGAGCAGTTCGGGGCGCAATACGGCATCCCGAAACGCTACGCTCGCTACGACGCCGTGCTGGCAGACCCCGAAGTGCAGATTGTGTATATCGCGACGCCGCATAGCCTGCACGCGGAGAACGCGCTCGCGGCGATTCGGGCGGGTAAGCATGTGCTATGCGAGAAGCCGTTCACCCTGAACGCCTCGCAAGCGGAGCAAGTGGTGGACGCCGCGCGCACGCAGGGCGTGTTCGTGATGGAAGGGATGTGGACGCGCTGTTTTCCAGTGATGCGTGAGATTGTGCGACGCATGCAGGCGGGCGAGCTGGGCGAGATACGCTATGTGCAGGCGGATTTCGGCTTCCGCCCAGAGTTCAACCCCGCGAGTCGGCTCTTCGCGCCTGAACTGGGCGGCGGCGCGCTACTCGATGTGGGCGTCTACCCTGTCGCGCTGGCGTTCTTGGCGCTGGGCAAGCCCCAACAGGTGGTCGCGCACGCAACGCTCGGCGCAACAGGCGTGGATGAACTCTGTGGGATGCTGCTGGTCTACGAGAACGGCGCACAGGCGGTGCTCAGCGCATCGCTACAGGTGGAGACGCCCAAGCAAGCGCACATCTGCGGCACGCTCGCGCGAATTTATATGCCCGCCCCATGGTGGAAACCGTCGGAGGCGTATCTCATCCGCAACGACGGCTCGCAGGAGCATCTGTTCTATCCCTACGAAGGCGACGGACTGCAGTTCGAAATTCGGCATGTGCATGACTGCCTGCGTCGGAACCTACAGGAAAGCCCATGGATGCCTTTAGACGAGACACTGGCGATTATGCACACGCTCGATGCGCTGCGTGAGCAGATGGGCATGCGCTACCCCGGAGAGTGAGCGATGCGACATGCGCGGATTGTGGTGGTGGGCAGCGCGAACACCGACTTGGTGGTCGCTGCGCCGTCGATCCCTGCGCCTGGCGAGACGGTGCTGGGCGGCGATTTGCAGGTGATACCGGGCGGCAAGGGCGCGAACCAAGCGGTCGCGGCGGCGCGGCTGGGCGCGGCAGTGCGCTTCATCGGGCGCGTGGGCAACGACGACTTCGGCAGGCAGACCCTCGCGAACCTGCAGCGTGAGAACATCGACGCGCGCTATCTGTTCGTTACGGACGACGCGCCGTCGGGCGTTGCGCTGATTACCGTCTCGGCGCAGGGTGAGAACAGTATCGTGGTCGCGCCGGGCGCGAACATGCGCCTCACAGCGGAGGATGTCGCCCGCGCCGCCGACGCCTTCGAACGCGCCGACGCCGTGATTGCCCAACTGGAAATCCCTTTGCAAGCGGTGGCAGCGGCGGCGCAGCTGGCGCGTGCGCATCGCGCACGGTTCATTCTCAACCCTGCGCCCGCCCGCGAACTGACCCCCACACTCTACGCGCAGTCCGACTACCTCATCCCCAACGAGGTGGAGGGGCAACAGCTGACGGGCGAGGCGTCGCCAGAGCGCATCCTCGCAGCGTTGCAGGCGCGCGGCTGCCATACCCCCATCCTCACGCTGGGCGCGAAGGGGGCGGCGTATCTGGCGCAGGGCGCGCTGCGAGTGGCTCCTGCTTACCCCGTGCAGGCGGTGGACGCCACCGCCGCAGGCGACGCCTTCGTGGCAGGGTTCACCGTCGCGCTCTGCGAAGGGCGCACGCTGGCACAGTCCATCGATTTCGGACAGCGCGCCGCCGCGCTCACCGTCACGCAATGGGGCGCACAAAACGCACTGCCCCATCGCTCCGCGCTGGAAACCCACGCTTTTTAACCCGTTCTTCACACAGCGACGGTGTATCATTCCACTATGCGTTTGATACTCTGGCGTTTTGGGTTTGTAGGGCTGTTGTTGCTCACCTTCACAGGCGCGTTCACGCAGCCGTTCGCTACAGGCGTAGTGTTCCACGACCGCAACCGCAACAGCGTCCGCGACACAGGCGAGCCGGGCGTCCCGAATGTGTTGGTCTCCAATCAGCGCGAGGTGGTTAAGACCGACGCGCAGGGGCGGTATCGGCTGCCTGTGGATGACGACACGATTCTGTTTGTGGTGAAGCCGCGCGGCTGGATGACGCCCGTCTCGGAAGATAATACGCCGCGTTTCTACTACGTTCACAAGCCGAACGGCTCGATTCGCGTGCAGTATGGGGGCGTACCGCCGACGGGTGCGCTGCCCGCATCGGTCGATTTCCCGCTCTACCCGCAGCGCGAGTCGGATCGGTATCGCGCGCTGATTTTCGGCGATACGCAGCCACGCGATATGCAAGAGATTTTCTACATCGGGCGCGATGTGGTGCGCGAACTGATTGGCACACGCGAAGCCGCCTTCGGCGTCGTGCTGGGCGATGTGCTGTTTGACAACTTGAGCCTCTTCCCCGCGATAACCGCGATGATGGGGCAAATCGGCGTCCCCATCTACTATGTGCTGGGCAATCACGATATCAACTTCGATTCGCCCGACGACGCCAACAGCGACGAGACCTGGCATCGCTTCTTTGGACCGAACTACTATGCGTTCCAGTGGGGACGTGCGCACTATCTGGTGCTGGACGATGTGGTGTGGTTCGGGGCGCAGGGCGAGCAGCGCGGACGCTATGTGGCAGGGCTGGGCGAACGACAACTGGAGTTCATCCGCAACTATTTGCGCTATGCGAACCGCAACGACCTGATAGTGATCCTGATGCACATCCCCATGTGGGAGCTGCCCGATGCCGAGCGTCGGCGACTGTTCGACCTGCTCGCGCCGTTCCCCAACACGGTTTCCTACTCCGCGCACACGCATATCCAGCTGCATCGCTTCTTCGGCGCGGATACGGGTTGGAAAGGGCGCACGCCCCATCATCACATCAACGCGGTGACGGTATGCGGCAGCTGGTGGACAGGCGCGCCCGACCCGATTGGCATCCCGCACACCACCCTGCGCGACGGTACGCCGAACGGCTATCTGTGGATGACGGTGAACCGCAACCGCTATCATCTACGCTATCAGGCGGCGCGCCGCCCCGCCGACTACCAGATGCACATCTACGCGCTCGACGAGGTGGAACGCGCCAAACTCGGCGAGACGCCCGTGCTGGTGAACTGCTTCTTCGGCTCGGAGCTCTGCACGGTGGAGATGCGCGTGGGCAATAGCAACTGGAGGCGCATGCAACAGGTGACCGATACACCCGACCCTGCCTACGCCGCGCTCAAACAGCAAGAGCAGGAGTTCAACCTGCCGGGCAGGCGGCTGCCGGGACTGAACCCTGCCATCCACCTGTGGCGTGCGAACCTGCCTGCCGACCTGCCGCGCGGGATGCACCGCATCGAAGTGCGCGTGCGCAACCTGTTCGGCGACGAGTTCCGCGATACGCGCGTGATTCGCGTGCGCTAGCCATAGTGAGTGGGTATACTCTCCCCGCTATGGCGGTCGCGTTGGTCTTTCCAGGGCAGGGCGCGCAGCGTCCAGGGATGGGACGCGAACTCTACGAACGCAGTCCCGCCGCACGACAAGTGTTCGAATTCGCCTCCGAGCGCGTAGGGCGTTCCTTTATGCAGTTGTGCTTCGAGACCGATGAGGAGACGCTCAAGCGCACGGAGAACGCGCAGCCTGCGCTGCTGGTGACCTGCTACGCAGCGTGGGCGGCGCTGCACGAAGCGGTTCCCGAATTCACGCCCGACTATGTGGCGGGACATAGCGTCGGCGAGTACCCTGCGCTCACCGTCGCCGGGGTCTGGAGCCTCGAAGAATCGCTGCGCTGGGTGGAGCAGCGCGCGAAGGCGATGCATGTGCTGGCGTACAAAGTTCCCGGCTCGATGGCGGCTGTGATTGGGCTGACGGGCGAGCAAGTGGAGGCGGTCTGCGAGCAGGTGCAGCGAGAAACAGGCGAGGTGGTGACCCCCACCAACTACAACGCCCCCCACCAGATTGTCATCTCTGGCGCGGTGAACGCGCTCCAAATCGCCGCGCAACGCTTACACGAGGCAGGCGCACGGCGCATTATCCCGCTCGCCGTCGCCGGCGCGTTCCACTCGCCCATTATGCAGCCCGCCGCTGACCTGATGACCGAAGCCTACCGCGAAGCGAACTTCCAAAAGCCGACCTACCCGTTCTTCTCTACCATCGAAGTGCGTGCGCTGGACGCCCCCGACGAAATCCGCTCCGTGATGGCGCAGCAGATTGCCCGACCCGTGCGCTGGCAACAAAGCGTGGAGGCGTTGGGCGCGCTTGGCGTGGACACTTTCATCGAACTCGGCGTCGGCGAGGTGCTGTCGGGGCTAATCAAGCGCATCCTGCCCAACGCACGCACGCTCCGTGTGGTAGACTCTAAGACCTTAGACGAGACCGTCGCGTTTTTGCGAGGCGCAGCATGACGATTCGTTTAGACGGGCGCGTGGCGTTGGTCACGGGCGCAGGCAGAGGCATCGGGAAGGCGGTCGCGCTGGCGTTGGCGCAAGCGGGCGCGCAGGTCGCGGCGCTTAGCCGCACCGAAGCGAACGCCCAAGAGACCGCGCACGCCATCACACAAGCGGGCGGACAGGCAATCGCCTTCGGCGGCGATGTGGCGGACACACCGACGGTCGAAAGCGTGATCGACCAAATCCTCAAACATTGGGGACGGCTCGATATCGTGGTGAACAACGCGGGCGTCACACGCGACACACTCCTGTTGCGCATGAAAGATGAGGACTGGGACGCCGTGCTGCAGACGAACTTGAAAGGCGCGTTCCTGTGCAGCCGCGCCGCACTCAAGCCCATGATGCGCCAACGCTGGGGTAGAATCATCAACATCAGCTCAGTGGTTGGGCTGACGGGCAATGTCGGTCAGGCGAACTACGCGGCATCCAAAGCTGCGCTGTTGGCGTTCACCAAAACCGTCGCGCTGGAGATGGGCAGCCGCAACATCACCTGCAACGCCGTCGCGCCCGGACTCATCGAAACCGACATGACGCAGGCGTTGTCCGAACAAGTGCGCGAACACGCCCTGCAGCGCATCCCGCTGGGGCGGTTCGGCAGCCCCGACGAGATTGCGTATGGGGTACTCTTTCTATGTAGCGAGTTTGCCTCGTATATCACGGGGCAAGTGTTCGTAATCGACGGCGGTCTGACCGCTGGCATCTAACCATCAGAGGAGGTAAACCGAATGAACCCGGAGATCTATGAGCGTGTGCAGAAAGTAATCGTGGAGCAGCTCGGCGTGGACGAGAACGCCGTCACCCCTGAGGCGAGCTTTGTCGACGACTTCAACGCCGACTCGCTGGACTTGGTCGAGCTGGTGATGGCGTTCGAGCAGGAGTTCGATGTCTCCATCTCCGAAGAGGAGTCGGAGCAGGTGCGCACAGTGGCAGACGCCGTGCGGTTGCTCACGGAAAAGCTGCAGATGGAAGAGTGATGCGCCGCCGCGTCGTCGTCACTGGGCTTGGACTGATTACTCCGCTGGGGCTGGGCAAAGAAGCGTTCTGGGAAGGGCTGACCGCGCCGCGTCGGGTGGTCGGACCCATCACGCGCTTCGACGCCTCAGGATTCGCCACCCGCATCGCCGCTGAGGTGCAGGCGTTCGACCCGACGCAGTTTATGGATCGCAAGGACGCCCGACGCGCCTCGCGGTTCATACAGTTCGCAATCGCGGCGACCACCCTCGCCCTGCAAGACGCGCAGTTCCAAATCACCGACGCCAATCGCGAGCAGGTGGGCGTGCTGATCGGCTCAGGCATCGGCGGAATCGACTATATGGACACTCAAGTCCGCGCGCTGGAGCGGCACGGACCAGATCGGGTCAGCCCGTTCCTGCCCGCTATGATGATTAGCGACATG
>JBKBKS010000008.1:0-35604 GCA_046294565.1 Fimbriimonadales bacterium | reverse complement strand
GACTGGATAGATTTAGACCCGTTCGGCACGCCGTCGCCCTATGTGTCGCATTTGACGGGCGTGGCGCGTTGGGAGGGGCTGCTCTACATTACAGCGACGGACGCCCCTGTGCTGTGTGGGGCGCAGCGCGGCGAAGCGCTCAAGTCCTACGATGCGGTCTCCACCTACGGGCGCGAATGCCACGAGATTGGGTTGCGGATTCTGGTGGGCTATGTGCAGCGTCGGCTGGTACAGGCGAACATGCATGGGCGTCCGCTGCTGAGCTTTTTCGACGGCTACTGTTGGCGCACGCTCATACGAGTATTCAAGGGCACGCGCGGGCTGAATGTGGAGCATTTCGGGTTCATCGCGCAGTTGCCCGACGGCGAGTATCGCGCGACGATGGCGGGCGTCGCCGCGCCGGTGAACCACGCTTACAACCCCTCCACCACCCTCCGCTGGGCAGGACCGCTGTGGCTTGGACCGCTGCACGACCATGAGTTCCTCAGCGCGATGTACCGCAACGCCCGCGAGGAGCATTTCGACCGCGCGCGGCGCTTCCTCGCGAAGGTGAACCGCGAGCTGGATGAGATACCGATTGTCTACAGCCTGCCCGTGATTGCCGACAGGCTCAATAAGTCCGTGCCGTCGACGCGCGCGGCGGTCAAGTTTTTGCGGGCGCAGGGCTACCGAGCGTCGCATGTGCATCACTGCGGGAATGCGATACGCACCGATGCGCCGCTGCGCGTGCTGCTGCGCCTGTGGGAGTGAGCGATGCAATTCGTGTTTGGCGCGTCGTTCCGCGCGCTGTGGGAGACGCTCAGCCCCACGCTGGGCTGCTATGGGCAAGTGCTTGTGCCTGCGGGCGCGACGCGCTTGCTGCAGTCGCAGAACCGCCAAGTGCACGATTGGCACGGGTTCCTGCGCCAGCTTACGGGCGTCGCGCTTGCTGTTCAGCCCACGCCTGAAATGACCGCCTTGCTCAGCAAGGCGTGCGATCAACACCTCACCGACGCCAGCTACTTCGGCAAGGTGCGCCACGCGCCGCGGTTCCACAGCGCTTTAGCGAGCAGCTTCTGCCGCTGGAGCATGGACGGGCTGACCCCCGACCTGCTGGAGCAAGGCGCCGCCGAGGTCGCCGCGCGCCACAGCGCCCTCGCGCAGATCGACGACCCCGACCTGCTGGATGAGTGGCGCAGGAAAACAGACGAGCTGACGCAGCTCTGGCGGGCGTGGCAGTCCGAGATCCAGCGGGCAGGCATGCCTAACCCCGTGCGCGGCTGGCGCGCCCTGCTGAATGCGCTGGAATCTGCTGAAATCGCGTATCCGTTGCTCCTGTTCGGCTTCACGGAACTCGCCGCGATGGAGCTGGCAGCGCTGCGCGTTTTGGACGGCAAGACCGCCGTCACGCTCGCGCTGCTTTACGACCCCGCGCACCCCGAACAGTACGCGCCGACCGAGACGATTCTGCGCGACTGGGGCGAACCGACGGCGTTCACAACTGCGCCGAACGCCGACGCCGCTGCCTCTTCTCCCGCAGCGCATATGACCATTTTAGACACTCCCAATCCGCTAACAGAGGTTGAGACGATAGCCCGTGAGATTTTGCGGTTGCAGGCGTCGGGCGTCGCCCTGAACGAGATAGCGTTGCTCATCCGGCAGCCGGAGTCGGCGTTGGAGGCTCTGGAGGTTATCTTCGCGCGTTATGGGATCCCCATGCAGGGCGAGGTAAGCCTGTCGCTGGAGCGTTCGTGGCGCGTGCGCTGGCTGATGCAAGGGCTACGGCTGTTGGCAGACATCGGCGAGGGTGCAGATTGGCTCCACTGGCTGGAGCATCCGTTGCACCACCTGCGCTATGAGGCGATTGCGAACCTGCGACAGCGGGTGCGTCGGCGCATAGCAGCGCAACGCTGGCTGGAGCAAGCGGTTCAACACGCAGCCGACGCAGACGCCCAACGCCTGCTGACCGAGATGCGCGTGCTGCAGCAGCGGCTAAGTAATCACGCGTTGCCTCAAGTTGCGCACGCCTTGCTTAAACGCCTTTCGCAGGGTGAAACGCCGTCTCGAGACGACGCCGACCTCAGTGAATGGAGCCAACTCGTGAACGCCTACACGCACGAGTGGCGCCAGCGCATGCCCGCGCAAGCGGTGGAGCTGTTGGAGCAGTTGGTGAGCGGGGCGCGCTATACTCATAAGTTGGGCGATTACGGGGTGCGCCTTGTACCGATGGAGTACGCCGACCTCTGCGACGCCCGCGTCGCCTTCGCGATGGGCGTGCTGGAGGGCAACCTGCCCAAGCGTTGCCCTGATGATCCGTTCCTGCGCGAGTCGGAGCGTGATGCGCTCAATCGCGCGCTCAATGCTCACGGTGTGCGCCTGCCCACCCGCGCCGACGCGCAAGCCGCCGAGCCGATGCTGTTCCAACGCCTGCTGCACGCCGCCGCCGAACAACTCTACTGCAGCTACCCGCGCACTCAGTCGGGCGACAGCGACGCGCTGCCCTCGTTCTACCTGGAGGAGCTGAAAGCGCAACACGGCGATAGGATAGAGGTTCGTTTCTACCAACTGGAGCAGATGGCGCCGCCTGTCGCAGAGTGCCTACACGCCTACGACCGCTCGCTGGCGCAGCCGATGAACGACACCGAGCCGCCGCCCATCTTGCGCCATTCCGCGCTACGCCAGCGCGTCGCCCGCACCGACCGCCAGTTCAGCGTGACGGAGCTGGAAACGCTGACGCGCTGTTCGTTTCAGCATTTCGCGCGCTATGTGTTGCGCCTGCGCGCCCCGTCTAACGAGTTGAGCGTGCGCGATGTGGGCACGCTCATCCACGCCGCGCTGTGCCGAGCCGTCCGCAGCAGTGAACCGAACCAATCGGCGGCGCAGTGGACGGAGCAACTCACCCAGCAGCTTCGGGATCTGCTCCGCTATCAGTCGCCCGACCTGCCCGACTGGCAGATTCGGGTGTTGCGCGCCCTTGTCGGACGGTTGGCGCGTCGGTTCGGCAGGCGCGAGCCGCAGTATCAAGCGCAGTTTGGCGTGTATCCGCATGCTTGCGAGTGGGCGTTCGGCGATACTGAGATCGACGACGAGGAGCGCGCCTACGCCGAGCCGTTCCACAATCGAGGCGCACCGCGCCCTGTGCCCTACCGCCTCGCCGACGGCAGCGAGATACGACTGCGTGGGGTCATCGACCGAATCGACCTCAGCCCTGACCAACGCGCCGCGTTGGTCATCGATTATAAGTTAGGCGGCGCGCCGACCGCCCAAGAGTTCCGCAATGGGCGCGCCGTTCAAGGCTTGCTCTATCTGCACGCGGTGCGCACGATACTGCCCCGTGCGGGAATCGCGCTGGCGTACGATCGGCTCAAGGCGGGCAAGCGCGTGCGCTTCGCGCCCAGCACCCTCAGCGAGCGATTCCGACGCCTATCCGATGAAGACGCCTCGGAGGTCAACATTCTCGCGCCTATACAGTGGCGGCAGGCAGAGCAGGCGCTGCGCAGCCTGCTCACGCAGGCGATTGGCAAACTACGCGCCGCCGACATCGAGCCTCAGCCGGACCCTCAACACTGTCGCGTCTGCCCCTACAGCGACCTCTGTCGCAAAGCCCACCTGTAGAAGAGCGTGAAGCCTCTTGAAGATGGCTCCACAGCTATGGAAACCTTTGGGCGACTTGAGTCGTATTCTTTATTGCCCGAAAAAAATGCCGGGGCTTTTCAGCCCCGGCTATTGGGGGGTGAGTGGTCTGTGTGTGTCAGTAGGGGGATGGTGAAGTCTTCTTGCCGTTCTTCTCTTCGGGCAGTTCTGCCACCAGCGCTTCGGTGGTGAGTAGCATGGAGGCGATGGAGGCGGCGTTCTCCAGCGCGGTGCGCGCGACCTTCGCAGGGTCGATGACGCCTGCCTGCACCATGTTCACGAACTCGCCAGTGGCGGCGTTGTAGCCATGACCTTGCGGCAGTTCTTTGACCTTCTCGACGATGACGGAGCCTTCCACGCCTGCGTTGTTGGCGATTTGGCGCAGCGGCTCTTCCAGTGCGCGGCGAATGATATGCACGCCTATCTTCTCGTCACCGTCCACTTGCAGGGCGTCGAGGGCTTTGATGGCGTTCACGAGCGTCACGCCGCCGCCGGGCACGATGCCTTCTTCCACAGCGGCTTTAGTCGCGTTGATGGCGTCTTCGAAGCGCGCCTTCTTCTCCTTGAGTTCGGTCTCGGTGGCGGCGCCGACCTTGATGACCGCCACGCCGCCCGCGAGTTTTGCCAGACGCTCCTGCAGCTTCTCGCGGTCGTAGTCCGACTCGGTGGTCTCGATCTGCTTGCGGATTTGCTGGATGCGTCCCTGAATGGCTTCGGGCTTGCCTTTCCCGCCGATGATGGTGGTATGCTCTTTCTCGATGACCACCTTCTCGGCGCGTCCGAGCTGGTCGATCTTCACATTCTCCAGCTTGATGCCCAAGTCTTCTGTGATGAAGGTTCCACTTGTGAGGATGGCGATATCTTCCATCATCGCTTTGCGTCGCTCGCCGAAGCCGGGGGCTTTGACGGCGGCGCACTGGAACACGCCGCGCAGTTTATTCACCACCAGCGTCGCCAGCGCCTCGCCTTCCATATCCTCGGCGATGACCACCAGCGGCTTGCCCGCGCGCACCACCTGCTCCAGCACGGGTATCAAATCCTGCGCCGCGCTAATCTTCTTCTCGTAGAGCAGGATGTACGGCTCTTCCAGCACGGCTTCCATGCGCTCAGGGTCGGTGATGAAGTAGGGCGAGATATAGCCCCGATCGAAGCGCATCCCTTCCACCACTTCCAGCGTCGTCTCCGTGCCTTTGGATTCCTCGACGGTGATCACGCCGTCTTTGGTGACCTTCTCGATGGCGTCGGCGACGACTTTGCCGATGGCGGGGTCGTTGGCGGAGATAGTTGCGACTTGTTCGATGGCTTCGCGCCCTTCGATGGGGGTGGCGGTCTCTTGGATGAACTTGACAGCGGCTTCGGTGGCTTTATCGATGCCCCGTTTGACATACATCGGGTTCGCGCCTGCGGCGACCGCCTTCAGCCCTTCCTTGAAGATGGCTTGCGCCAGCACAGTGGCGGTGGTAGTGCCGTCGCCTGCCACATCGTTGGTTTTGGACGCCACCTCGCGCACGAGTTGTGCACCCATGTTCTCAAAGCGGTCTTCTAATTCAATCTCCTTCGCTATCGTCACGCCGTCGTTGATGACGGTGGGTGAACCGAACTTCTTCTCTAAGACTACATTCCTGCCTCGCGGTCCCAAAGTGACCTTAACTGCGTTCGCTATCGTGTCGACTCCTCGTTCCAGCGCGTGTCTCGCCTGTTCAGTGTATAGGATTTCTTTCGCTGCCATTGCTCGCGCTCACCTCCTTGAGGTTTAGTTCTCCAAGATTGCTAAGATATCGTCCTCGCGCAGGATGATATATTCCTCGCCGCCAATCTTGATTTCTGTACCGCCGTACTTCGAGAAGAGTACCTTATCGCCAACCTTCACTTCAAGGGGGACGACTTTGCCGTCGTCCATAGTGCGTCCCGTGCCGACTGCCATGACCTCGCCTTCCTGAGGTCGTTCTTTCGCAGTGTCGGGCAGAATGATTCCGCTCTGTGTCGTCTCTTCTGCGCTCTTCGGTCGCACCACAACTCGATCGCCAATCGGTTTAAGCATAGGCACAACACCTCCTTCTGCATAGGTGTAGCGTTTTAGCAATTCTCATAAATTAGCACTCGCGCGGGGCGAGTGCTGTATCGGCTATATATATACCCTATGCAAATGGGGTTTGTCAAGGGGTTGTGAGGACAGATTCGGAATTCGCGTCGGAATTCCGTATTTTTACTGGGTAGCCCGAGCGATGCGCGCGTTGAATACAGGGGGCGCAGTTGCGAGACCTGCAGCGAGGAGCGTCTTCTCCCTCTCCCCTGCATTCGAAGGGGGGGAGGGGACGCTCAGTGTGCGTGGCAGTTCCGTCAGGGTTAGCGAAGCGCGCCTGCGACAGCACGTGCGGCGGCTTCACCCGATTCCAGCGCGCCCTCCATGTAGCCCACGAACAGGCTTAGATAGTCGCCTGCGAAGTGGATGTGCCCCTCAGGTGTGCGCAGCTGCGGCAACGCCTCCGTGAGGTAGCCCGGCTCGTGATAGATGTAGGCATGCTGAGCGAACGGGTCGGCTTGCCAGTCGTAGCTGCGCGCGGCGAGTACCTGCGCTCGGCAGTTCGGGTACATCACCTCAAGCGTCTGCAGACACTGTTCCACCCGCTGTGTTTCAGTCCAGCTCCCCCATCGATGAGCAGGCTCGCCAGCCACCCAGAACGAGAGGATGCCCGTCTCGCCGTCTTGCAGGTCGGTCTCTTCCCACAGGGCGTTGATGTCGGGCTGGTTTGGCTGCGCGCGGGGCGATTGCCTGCGCCAGAATCGCGTGCGGAACTGGATGAGCGTGCGGATGACCGCGCCCCTGCCTGCCAAGGCGAGCGCGTCGCGTCGCGCCGCCGAGAGTGTCGGGGTCCACTCCAGTTGGGTGAGTATCGGGAACGGGAGCGCAACGATTGCCAAGCGCGCCTCCAGCGTGTAGGGTTTGCCTGTTCGTGTACCGTGTACGCGCACGCACTGCTCGCGCTGTTCGAGGGCGTGGGCTGGGGCGTCGAGCCACAGTTCGCCCCCGCGCGCCACGAACGCGCCTGCGAGGGCTTTGGGGAGCGTGTCTGTGCCGTCGCGCAGCCGATACACGCCTGCGTCTACCCCTTCGCCGTAGAACGCCTCCTGCGCCGCGACGCTCAGCAAGGAGAGGTTGTCGGGTTCGGTCGCCTCCATGTTGCGCGTGTAGCGTTGGAACAGCGTCGCGCCCGCCTGCCACACGCCGCGCGCCTGCGCCCAATCGCGCACGCTGAGCCGATCCAGCGGTTTGAGCGCGTCGGGAACCTGCCACGCGCAGCGCGGTTCGGGGATGGCGTCCGCGTAGTCGCGCACCTCGCGCCAGAAGCGACGCCACGCTTGGTGCGCCGCGCGCGCGGGCGACGGCGTGGTCGAAGCGCCCCAAAAGTTCGGACGAGTACTCACACACAGGTCGAAATGCTTCGCTAAGCTCAGTACGCGCGTATGGTTCGAGTCGATAAACTCGGGGCCGAGTTCGGCGTGTTGTCCCGATAGCCCCTCGCGCCATGTGCAGACGCGCCCGCCTACGCGCGCACGCGCCTCCACAAGGCACACGGAGTAGGAAACATCACGCAGGAGGTAAGCGGCATATAGCCCAGCTAAACCAGCCCCAAGCACGACGCAGTCGTATCGCTGGTTGTAATCGCCATCCATAGTCTCACCTATGTTAGAGGTGGCGGAATTATACCGTGTGGTGTTGCGCTCTTGCAAGGTGGGGGCTACTCGCCGCCTCCGCCGCCGTCGCTGAACCCGCCTTCGTAGCCGCTTGAGCTTGCTTCGCTCGCGTCGCTTTCTGAACGCTCGCTGCTGACGACAAAGGAATCGCAAGAGCCGTCGTTGCCCCCGTGCGCGCCTGGCGCGCGCCGCTCACGCTCGTTCGCGCGGGTGTGCTGCACAGACTGATACACCAACAGCCCGATGATGCCCAAGAAGCATACCAGCCCCAGCAGTTCGATCACCTGCTTGCTACCCCCTCTGTATCTGCTTGGGCGAGTCGGCGTATATGGCAGGGTCGCCCTGATACCATGCGATAGCGCCCGACACGCGCACGAACTGCCCCACGCGATAGAGCCGCTCGGGCGCGCCGCCGAACGCCGCCGCGTGTTCTTTACGGATAATCACTTTGAAGTAGCCCTGGTGGGGGTTGTGGAAGCCCAGCAGGGTCTGCTTACCGTTGTTGAACACATAGCGCAGCTCACCCTCGACGGTGGTAGTGTGTCCTGCCCACTCGCGCGCGTGGGTGTAGGGGATGCATTCGGGCGTGGGACTGGGCGCAGGCTGGGCGCGCGCCGTTTCGGGTTTCCACACGCGCGACGCCGTCGGCTGACCGTGCGTGAGCGCGACAATCGTGCCGTCGCAACTGCGAAAGTAGATGTTGTTGTTGCTCACCACATAGCAAGCGTACTCGCTCCAATACTGGTCATATACCGCGCCTTGCCCATAGTAGATGTAGAACCCGAAGTCGTAGGGGCGCGTGTTCTCCAGATAGCTGCCGCAGTAGTGCGACGCCGTAAAGGGGCATCGAGTGTCGTCTTGTGATGTGGCGATCGTCGCGAGGCGTTGCGAAAAGATTTTATTGGTGAAGCTGCCACGTGCGTCCGAACGGTCTAGAATCCGCAGCGCGAAGCCCGCCTCCCAGTGCCCACCGAACAGATAGTCGCCCGCCATCGAGACATTCGGTTGCTCGTCTGTGAGCAGGTACGGATTGGATGCGCCCGGCGGATAATCAAACGCGATAAACCGCACATAGCCCGCCTGCAGACCAGGCACAGTGGTATCGTCCAGCACCATCTCGCCGAAGTGCGAGTCCCAGCGTGCGTCGTAGGCGTGCTTGGCTCGAATAATCGTGTAGACCACCTCTTTGCCGTTGGGGAGCCGTTTCACGACGGGCTGCGGTCCCATCGGCAGGTAGTCGTTGTCGCCGTAGCCGCCGTGCCCCACATGGCAAAGGAAGGGCGAGGTTCCATCATCGAGGCGCAGGGCAAATAACGCCTGATGCTGAGGGTTCTGTTGCAGCAGTTGGCGCATCGCGGCGTTGGTTTGGGGCCAATCCAGCCAGAGCCTCCCCCAGCCCAATCGCGCCTTGATGAGCACGACGCCTGCGTTCTCGGCGATAACGGGCCAGCCGTAGCGAAACTCTACAGGCTCGCCCGAATCATAGCCGCCCGGCAGCGGCGTGCGCCGCCAGCGACGGGTTCCATCCGAGCCATCGACGCCATGCACGGACAGGTCCGCACAGCCCGCCACCACCAGATTCCGCGAGACCGAGTAGGAAGGCGGCGTGACCACCGCGCTGTTCGCGTCGTAGCGCCAGATGGGACGCATCGTGGACTTGTGGACGCAGTAGATCGAGTCGCCCATCGAGAACCATACTCGATTGCCGAACAGGGCAGGCGGCAGGGGCAGATTGCTGTTTTGGTGCGTGCGGAATACGCCGCGCACCGCGCCCGTCTTGGCGTCGAGACGATAGAGGTTGCCGTTAGACGCGACGGCGAACACCGACTGCGTATCGTGGTCGTAAGCGACGGTGGAGCGCACCTCGCCGAGATTGCCCCGCCGCCACAGAGTGCGCCCATTGATTTCGCTGAGCGCGAACACGCCGTCACTGCCCGCCGCCACATAGACGCGCCTACCGCCTGTGACAGGCTGCACATTGCGCGGCAGCGAGCCGTTAGTTGTTGCCTTCGCCACGCCGCCCTGAGCGTCAACGCCGTTCCAAATCCAGCGTAAGCGCCACGGCGGCGGCACTATCTGAGCCGTGTAGCCTGTGCGTTGCGCGTCGTGCGCGTGTTGCGACCACTCCGACAATCGCGCGCCTGAAAGCCGCCGCTGCATAGCCATTTAGCACCCCTGTCCGAAATTAAACAGAACCGTGAGGAGGTCGGCGTCGTCCACTACCGCGTCGCAGTTGGTATCCACGCGCCCCAAGTCCTGCCCAGTCTGCCCGAACGCGAACAGCACGGCGAGCAAATCAGCGTCGTCGACGCAGCCGTTCTCATCCACATCGCCGTCGTGCGCGCGGCACGGCACATAGGTGTCCAGTAGGAACGCCTCGCGTCGCCCCGTCGCCCCGTTGCGCCCCGAACCGACGATAAATCGTCCATCGTCAGACATCGCCATCGCCTGAAACAGTTCCGAGCCGTTGCTTAGCAGATTCGCGTATACGATGTTTAAGTCTTCCAGCCCACGCGCGGGCGTCCAGCGAAACGCGCGAAAGAAGTTTCCGTTGATGGGATAGTATTGCCCCACGATGATGTTGCCGTCGTCGCTCACATCGCGCGCGATGCTCCACAAGCTGTTGTTTAGGGTGTGAATATCCTGTAAACCATCCTGTTCGGTCCAGCGGAAGGCGTGAGAGGCGTTGTTCGGATACTCAGCGGAACCGACTACAATGCTGCCGTCGGCTGAGACGCGATAGGCGCTGCTGCTTCTGCCGCCGAAGGTTCCCAGCATCCGTACTCCTGTTGCCGTCCAGCGGAATGCCGCCAAGGAGCCTCCTGCGCCGGTGGTGTAGCCGACGATAACGCTGCCGTCAGCCGAGACGCTCATAGCAGTGCTGGTGTTCTGTAATCCCGACAGAGATTGAGCGCCTTGCCCTACAAGCCACCTGCAGGCGAGATACTGACGCTGAAGGTCTTCCGCCCAGCCCACGATGACGGATCCATTCGCAGACGCTGCAAGCGCAGTCCCTGAAACGCCGCCCAACGCGCCCAGAAACTGCATCCCGTCGCGCGCCGTCCAACGGAAAGCGACCACCTGCCCATTCGCGTATATCACATGCCCCACAACGACATTCCCGTCAGCGGAGACGCCGTATGCATAGCTCCCAGCGCCTCCGAACGGCGCGATTGGCGTCATCACGCCGTTCTCCCAGCGGAACGCGCGTTGAGTCGAATTCTGGTTGAATGCAGACCCGACCACGACGCGCCCGTCCGCCGAGATGTCGGTCGCGAAACTGGATTCGTATGTCAGCGTACCTAACCATGTGAGCGTTTGAGCTCCCGCCGATGCTATGCTCAGCGTCAGAAGCAAACCCACCCCTTTCCGAATGTAGGAGTTCGTTGCCATCGTTAGCCTCCAGCGCGCCCCTAAAACAATTATACCCTAATTTCAGGCGACTTGTGCATTCGGGTCAAGCGTTCCTGTGGGGTTCGCATGAGGTACACTCTCTGGCGCCACTCGATTCGACGCTGAAGGACTATTTTGCGGCGAGCGACGACGCCCCGCGCACAGGAGAGCCAGCAGGCATGCGCAAACTATCCGAACTGAGGCGACGCATCGACCAAATTGACGAGCAGCTGCTGCAACTGCTCAACGAGCGGGCGGATCTGGCAAAACAGATAGGCGAGATTAAATCGCGCGACGCGAAGCCGTTCTTCACGCCCGAACGCGAGCAGATGATTTATCGCAAACTGCAGCAGCTCAATCGCGGACCGCTGAGCCAAGAGCAGATAGTGGGCATCTTTCGCGAAATCATCTCCATCTCGCGCGCGCTGGAGAAAGCCCCCACTGTGGCGTATTGGGGCCCTGAAGGCACTTTCACGCACGCCGCTGCGCTGAAATGCTTCGGACGCGCCGCCCACTATACGCCTGCGGAGAGCATCGCCGATGTGTTCGCCGCAGTGGAGCAGTCAAGTGTGGACTACGGCGTCGTGCCTGTAGAGAACTCGTTGGCAGGCGTCGTGCCCGAAACGCTGGATATGTTCCCACTGACCAACGCGCGTATCTGTGCGGAGGTCTATGTGCCCATCGCTCACCACCTACTCTCCAAAGCCAAGAACACGAACCAGATTGTGCGCGTGTACGCGGGTCCGCAACCGCTGCAGCAGTGTCGTCGCTGGCTGCGTTTACACCTCCCGGCGGCGGAGATTATCGAGACCGTGCCGACCGCGCGCGCCGTGCGCTTCGCGGCGGAAGACCCCAACGGCGCGGCGATTGGCAACGCGCTCGCCGCCGAACTCTACGGCGTGCCCCTGCTTTGCGAGCATATCGAGGACAACCCGCACAACCGCACGCGCTTCCTGGTCATCGGCTATAACGAACCCGCGCCCACCGGCAACGACAAAACCTCGCTGGTGATGACCCTGCGCAACCGTCCAGGCGAACTGTATCACGCGCTGGGGGCGTTCCACAAACACGGCGTGAACCTCACAATGATCGAATCGCGCCCCAACCCGCGCGGCATGTTCGAGTACCTGTTCTACATCGATATTCAGGGGCATCGGCAAGATGAGGTGATTCGCACGGCGTTGGACGAGTTAGATCGCTTCGCGCGCGAGGTGGTGCTGTTGGGGTCTTACCCTGCGGCGGAGTGAACCTATGCGTCCTGTGGATTTGAATCGCGTGGAGCGACTGCTCATCCTCAAAGTCTCCTCGATGGGCGATATTGTGCATGCCTCGCCTGTGGCGGCGGCGTTGAAGCGGTCGTTCCCGCATCTATTTATCGGCTGGATTGCGGAAGATCGGCACGGGGGCGTGATTGAAGGCTCGCCGCGCATCGATCGATTGCATATAATCCCGCACCGGATGTTGCGCGAGCGTCCGTTCGGGCGCGAAGCGCGGCGGGTCATCGCGAAACTCACGCGCGAAGTGCGTGCGGAGCGGTATCAGGTGGCGCTGGACTTGCAGGGGTTGCTTAAGAGCGCGATTTGGGGGGTGCTGGGGCGCGTGCCCGTTCGCTACGGGGCGCACCGCATGCGCGAGTTGACGCCGCTGCTGCTCAGGCGCATCCCCATCCGCGAGCAGCCGAACCGCCATGTGGTACAGCAGTATCTGGACGCGGCGCGTTGGCTGGGCGCCTCAGGCGAGTTCCCAGAGCTTTACCGTTCCCCCAACGAGGCGCACGCGCCCGAACCCCCCGTCGAGTTCCCGCTCCATGTGCCCGACGAGGCGCACGCGCAGGTCGCTTACAAACTCGCGCAAATCGGCGCGGACGGCAAGCCCCTCATCAGCATCAACCCCTCCGCAGGCAGAGAGTGGAAACGGTGGGATATCGCCAAGTTCGCCGTGCTGTCCGACCGCATCGAGGCGGAGTGGAGCGCGCCCGTAGTCTTTATCGGCGGACCAGGAGATCAACCTCTGGAGGAGCAGCTACGCGCCCTGAAGACGCGCCCGCTGCGTAGCCTCATCGCGCGCACCAGCCTCAAGGAGGCGATGGCAATTGTGCAGCGCAGCGCACTCCATCTCTGCGGCGACACGGGCACGGCGCATATCGCCGCCGCGTTCCGCGTGCCTGTCGTCTCGCTTTACGGTCCCACCAGCCCCAACCGCACGGGACCTTACGGACAGCGCGAACGCGCCCTTTCTAAACGCGCCCTCTGCACCGAGTGCCCTCCCCAGCGATGCGTGCGCAAAGCCTGCCTGCAGTGGATTACTGTGGACGAGGTGATAGACGCCGCGCGACCCCTGTGGCAGGAATCGCAAGAGCGTCCGCGAACCGATTCGCGGTGAGTGTGATGGCGACACTGCGCAACGCTTGGAGCGATTGGCGAAAGTATCTCGTTGGGGTATTCACGCAGGTGTTTGCGAACCCTGTGATTGGGCGCGAGTTGCGCGTGCGCGTGCGACTCGGGCGCGCCTACGGGCTACAGGCGGCGTATCTGCTGTTTATGATTCTCATCACGGCGCTGGCGTATGAGTGGGCGATAGGCGACTTATCGGATATTGGCAACCCCTACACGGTACAGCAAGCGCTGCTGGGCTTCTACTGGACGGTGATGGGGACGCTGGTGAGCTTGATTGCCCTGATTGCGCCTGCGCTGACGGCGAACGCAATCACTTTGGAGCGCGAGCGCAAGACGATGGACCTGCTGCTGGCGACGCCGCTGACCGCGCGCCATCTGCTCACGGGTAAGCTCATCGGCTCGTTCGCCTTCATCGCGCTGCTGTTGGCGCTCACGCTGCCGATTAGCGCGGTGAGCGTGTTGTTGGGCGGCGTGTCGTTCGGCGATTTGCTGCGCGCTTATGTAATGATCGCCAGCGGCGGGCTGGCGCTGTGCGCGATTGCGCTTTTCAGCTCGGTGTACGCCCGCAACTCCACGATGGCAGTACTGTGGAGCTATGTGCGCGTCGGGCTGTTCCTGCTGGCGACGGGCGTCCTGATAGCGACTCAGGGCTTCTACTCCACGATCTCGAGTTCGGGCGGCGGCGTGTCTTGGATGTTTCCAGCGGCGTTATTGAACCCGTTCGCCGCGCTGATCTCTGCCGACACGCAGGTCAATCTCGGACGCTTTCAAATCCCCAGTTGGATTATGACGGCGGCGTTGTGCTTGCTATTCACGCGCCTCCTGCTCACCAGTGCAGCGCGCAAGGTGGGGCTGTACGACAAAGATTCCCTGCCATCCGCACGCCGACAGCTGCTGCTGCTGGCGCCTTTGCATGTGTTCCTTACACTCGCGCCCCTATTGAGTGCAAGTGGCGTGATGGCAATCAATTCGAGCGAGTTGCTAATGGTATTGATTGCTACTTGTGCAGTACCGATATGGCTGCTGGCAGGCTGGATTGCGCCCTTCGGCGACGATGAGAACAGAAACTGCCCCAACGACGGCATATTTCGGGTTAAGAGAATGTTTACCGACGCGCCTTCGGGCGCGCTGCCGTATCTGGGGCTACTTTGTCTGCTGACAGTGGGCGCAACGTATGGCGCATTCTTCTGGACAGGGGCAGCTATGTCCATCAGCAACACTATGTGGGAGTTCTTGGACACGGTCAGCCTCTATTACGGGGGGGTATGTTTGCTGTTGTGGGGCGTCGGGCGCGCAAGCTCGGCGGTTTTGAAAGGCGCGAGCTTGGTCGGGGCGCGTGCGCTTACACTGGCAGTGATTGCGGGGATCGTGACTGTGCCTATGTTTTTGCACTTACTGATATTTGGGGATGCGTCCGAGTCGCCGATGTTGAGCGTGTGGATATTCAAGCCGCTGTTTGACGCTCTGCTGGATCCTGCTGATGGAGTTGCGCAGATGAATCTGTTATTTACAGCGTTCATTGCCAGCGTGCTGGGGCTGGTTATGGGTTTCTTGACGCGCCCTAAAAGATCTTCATCCCACTGAAGCGTTCGCGCTCGACCTGGCGCGACGGCATTCTGGGCGTCGTCGGTGCTTGGACAAGAATGTCCAAGCCACAGGTGCGACGCCAAGAATGGCGTCGCACCGGGGGTGTGCTTCTTAGCCTGTGCCCATCAGCGCGGTCTGCCATAGTCCGTAGCCGACGCCGTAGCGGGCGCGTGCGCCATACAAAGCGACATCGCGCATAAAGACGCCCTCGCTGTCGGGTTTGTCCAGCGCGGCGAATTCCAACGGCACATCGCGACGCTCTTGTAGCACCACCGCGCGCATCGCCCGCGAAGTGTCGAGCAGGAACCACTTGTTCTCGTGGGCGCCCGTGAGGTAGTGCGATACAATCAGGCGCAACTTGCCCTGCAACACATTGCGGTACGGCGTGAAGTTGTTGGCGGTGTTCGCCTGCACAACAATTGGCGATTCCAGCAGCTCCATCGCCAGCCACTGGAGTTTGGGACCCACCAGCAGGGTGTCGGGGATGACGCCCATCGGTCGCCCGCGGTCGTCTTTGAACTGCATCATCTGCGCCATCGCTGCTTGTAGGCTATTGGTAGAGAGCGCGCCGTTGTAAAGGTTGCTCTGTAGCCCGCTTGCGCCCTCTTGGTGGTTGGCGTCGAACAGCAGTTGCCCATCGTAGCAGCGTCCATCGATGGCGCCGCGTATCAGCGCGTCGATGACCAGTTGTTCTTTGTGGCGCACCGCTTCACGGGCAAGGTCGCGCACGCGCATCCGTATCATGTCGTACTGTTCATCTTCGAGGGCGCGTCGTTCGACGGCGATAGAGGCTTCCCACACCTTGTCGCTGATGGTGTATTCGTAGACGCCCAAGCCTGCGGGCTGTCGCTCGTCCACGAACTCGCGCATCACGGGCGCGCTGCCCAGCCAGCCGTACTTTTGCACGGGCAGGTTCGTGCGCACAATCGTCGCTATCTGCGGTGTGATGCTGGCTTCCTCGAGTTGGCGATAGGCGCGGAAGAACTCTGTGCGTAGCCCTGCCTCCACCAACGCCAGCAAGTCGCTTCGTACTAACGGCATCTTGGCTCACCTCCTCACACTGTGTGGTTGTCGATTCGTATCCGCACGCGATTGGCGTCGAGCAGTTCCACCACCGTGCCGACGACGATGTTGTTCGTGCTGGTTTTGGCGACCTCGTTATCGCTGACGGCGCGCACGGTTGCCCCGATATCGGCTTGAGTGTAGGCGCCGCTGCGGTTGTAGACGAAACTGCCGCGCTTGACGACGCGACATCGCTTCGCGCCGTTCGCGCCGCCCGTGTTGTCGACGCTTTCGAACGCCACGCCCACGAAGCGTAAGTTCGCCGTGTCGCTTGCAGGTATCAGATAGCCTGTAGCGTCAACGCACACCAGCGCGCCCTTCCAGATTGTCACATTCGCCTTCACAGGGTAGGCGACCATCAGACCTTCGCGTTCGTGCGTCTCGTACGGTTGCGAGAGTGCAGGCATCGTTAGCGTCCCTCCTGTTGCAGGATGTCGGCGGGTTCTATGTCGGGGAAGGCGCGGCGCAGGAACTCGAGAGCGTCCGCGCTGAATCGGGGCGTCTCATATTCGGGCGTCGGGGCAAGCTCGGTCAGCAAGTGCTGTGGCGGCAGGCTGTTGACAAATTGGCGGAACAACTCGGCGAGGGAGGTCGTCGCGCCACTGAACTGCACGGGCGCATCGCCTTGCAGGAGGATGGTCTCGGCGATTGGCGCGAGCGCAGGGGGCAACTGCCCGCGCAGGCTCCACTGCTGCACTTGCTCGCGCGCCTCGCGACGCCGCAGCTCGGCTTCTAATGCACGCACACGCGATTCTAACGCGGCTTGATGAGACGGCGCATCCGCCGTCGGCTCGTGAATCTCCATCGTCTCCAATCGGAACACCTCCTCAGTTTGGTTGGGGAATGCTTGTCGCGCTTGCTTGAAGGCGTTGACGGTATCAGCGGGGCTGTGGAACAGTCGCGCGCTAGGGATGCGTGGGCGGGCAGTGATGGAGACCTCCAGCAGGCGGCTCAGGTCACGGCTGAGTCCGACGCTCAGCCCGCGCAGGCGCAACCGCCGCAGCAGCGCGTCGGCTTCGGGGAACAGCACAAGCCGTCCGTACAACGCCTCCCCGCGCCTCCACACACGCACCAGCCACCCCAGCAACAACGGCGACGGACGATGCTCCACCAGTATCGGCGCAGGCGCACGGAACGCTTGCACAATCGCATCCAAGTGCGCCTCGGTCAGCACAACCCCCTTGTCAGGGTAGACCCCCGCTTCCATCAATCGCGCCTCGCGCTGAACCCACTCGGTACTCAGCATTCCATCCACACAGGGATAGCAGCAACTACTTGAGGCAACCCTCAAGGGGAATCTCCAAGCCCTTCACTACCGCCTCCAACAGCAGGAAACCGCAGGGACAATGCGAATCGATTTGTAGGTGATTCGCATGCGAAACTTATTCGCGCTGTTGGGAATAGCGACAGTGGCAACCTTGCTGGGGATGGGCGCACTGCGCGTTCGTCAAGACAGCAAAACGCAAGAGGAGTTCTTCGTCGCGCCTCTGCTCGGCGAGCGAAACGGCTACATCCTGTTGCCGCCAGAGTTCGTGGCGCAACCGTTTATTCGACGCATCGAGTGGTCACCCGACGGCAACTATGCCGTGCTGGTACAGACAGCTGTTCGCTTCGAGGGCGATGCCCAACACTGGAACGCTGACCTGCGCCATCGCATCTTGGCGTGGAACCGCAGGACTAAGCGCGTGAATGTGCTTTGGGAATCGCCCATTACGATTGTGGACATCGACCCCAAACTTGATGTGCAGATAGTGTTCTACAAAAATACCCCCGCCTGCCTTCTGAGCGTGCACGAAATGCGATTACAAGGCGACCAGAGCGATGTGAGCGAGACCGTCTACTACGCGCCGCTGGACGGGCGCGCCGTGCGTTTGGGGCAGTTCGCGGAAGTGTATCTGCTCGCGCCGCCCGAAGATGACGCGCGCTATGTCGTATGGCTGCAGACCGACTCCGAGACGGAGCAATCGCAAATTCTCTACAGGTCGGTTTCTCCAACGGGCAAGGCTGGGCAGGTGCGCTCCCTCTCGCCTACAGTGGCTCAGGCAGCGCGCTACCTCGGCTACTTCAGCGAGGATGTAAAGTGGCATGCCGACGGGAAGCATATCCTCCTCACACTGATAGAGCCGTCGCAGCCCGACTCGGAAGACCGCACGATGCAGATGTGGTATGTGTTATGGACCCCGCGCACGAACCAAGCACACGACACTGCGCTCTCCGAAGTGCGCTTCTATGAGCCGCGTGAGGCGACGATACTCTCGGTGGAAAGCGCAAAACAATCGCTGCCGCACAAGGGTTCGAAAGGCGAAACGCGAACCACTTGGCTCCGCGAGGGGGATCAGGCGACGCTGGTCGCTGCCGACTCCGCGCTTGCCGCCGTCAGCCCCCAAGGCGACGCCCTGCTCTATGTCGCGCACGGCGCCGCCTTCTACCGCGCCCTCCTCGTCGTCGACCGCGATACGATACTGCAGATGACCAAAGCGTCCGAACGAGAACAGTACCTCTCCCAAGCAAAGCAGATCGGGCTCGCGCTCATGATGTATGTGCAAGACTATGACGAGTATTTCCCCCCGAACCTCGGCGATATGCAGGTCGCCGAGATACTCTACCCCTATGTGCGCAACAGAGATGTCTTTGCTGTGGAAGGTACTTTTGCGTTCCGCTACTTGATGGACGGTCAAAACCTTGCGAACATAGAGAGACCTGCAGAGACCGTCGTGGGCTATCTTCAGTTGCCCGACGGGCAGGCGGCGATTTACGGCGATGGGCATGTGAAGTGGCTACCCAACCGCTGAGCAGGAACGCCTCCCGACGCGCCGAACTACCCACCTGCGCGGGAGGCGTTCTATGTATTCCATCTGGGAGAAGCTGGAGCAGAAGGAGAAGGCGACACTGATAGGCGTCTACGCTGCGTCAGTGTTGCTGGCAGGGCTGCTGGGCTATGGTTGGGGGCGCGGCAGCGACGCGACGCCTGCGCTCGCAACCGCCAACGGGCAAGGCAATCTGGTGGAAGTGATCGACCTCAGCAAGCCTGAACCGCCGATAACGCCCGAAAGCGAGTCGCCTGCGCCGCCTGCCGAGCCGCCGACCCCCGAAGAGATTGCCGTGCATGTGGCAGGCGCGGTCAAAAAACCGGGCGTGTATCGGCTCAGCCCTAATAGCCGTGTGGACGACGCGATTCGTCTGGCAGGCGGCGCGCGAGAGAACGCCGACTTGGACGCGCTCAACCTCGCCGAACTGATTACCGACGGTCAGAAAATCTATGTGCCTCGCAAAGGCGAGACGCCGCCAACGACCACAATAGCCCCAAGCACGCCCCATCCGCCATACGCCCCACGCGCGGAAACATCCAAGCCTGCCAAGACACGCTTCCCGATAGACCTCAATACCGCCACCGCCGAGCAACTGCAGGCGATCCCGGGCATCGGTCCCGTGCTGGCGCAGCGGATTGTGGACTACCGACACGCGCACGGACGGTTCCACTCGGTGGACGAACTGCTGGAAGTGTCGGGCATCGGACCAAAGCGACTGGAGAACATGCGCCCCTATGTGGCTGTGAAGTGATTACACACCCAGCAGGCGCAGGATGTTCTCAAGGTATCGGACGCTAAGCTCGGTCATGCGCGTGCTCATGCCGACCAGCGCAGGTAGGCTTGCGCCCAACGCGACGACGCCAACCGCGATTTTCGCAGGCATGCCAATCAGCCATACAGGGATTTGCGGTACCGCGCGCGAGACCGCCGCCATCGCGCCGTCCACCACCAGCAGCACGCCGCCTGCAGGCGCGGCAATCTGCACGCAGAGCATCATCACCTCGCCGCCCAACTGCGTCGCCGTCGCCAAACTGCCGTCCGCCCACGCACCGAGACTGCCCAGCCCCGCGCCCATCTCAAAACTCCGCGCCAACGCCAACAGCAACCAATAGTGCCCATTCACCAGCGCAAAGAGCGTCATCGCCAGCATGTAGTGGAACTGCGCCAGCAGCGTCGTGGGGAACGAAGAGACAGGGTTCAGCACCTGCATCAGGTTGAAACCCATCATCGTATCCAGCGCCTCGCCTGCCATCACCGCTGCGCCGATAATCAAGCTCACCCCGTAGCCCATCGCTAAGCCAATCAACGCCTCGACAACTAACCGCGCCATCAGCGGAACCCACTCGGTGGGCGGCGCACCAATATGGGGCTGAATCACAGGCGCGAGCGCCAACGCCATCACTGCCGACAACCCCACCCGTATCGGCGCAGGAACCAACCGACTGCCGAACACAGGCGCGACCAACGCCAGCCCCGACGCCCGCACAAACGCCGACAAAAACGCCCAAAACCACGCAATATCCAGAGCCATACGCCTACGGCGGCAAGTTGGTGAACACCTGCCGTGTGAACTCCACGATGCGCAACAGCATCCAACCGCCTGCAAACAGCATCACCAAACCGACGCCAAGCATCTTCGGAATGAATTGTAAGGTCATCTCTTGAATCTGCGTCACGGCTTGGAAGACGCTCACTATCAGCCCAATCAGCAACGCTGTGACCAGAACAGGCAACGCAATCTGCAACCCCACCAGCATCGCCTGACGCCCCAACTCCAGCACCTCGCCTTGGCTCATACTGGTAATTTTGGCGCACCGCGCCGCTTTTTAGAGAGCAGGAAACCCGCCTTGCACAGCGAAATGGTCATCCGCCATGACCAAAGTCGGCATTATCGGTTTGGGCACGATGGGCGCACAGCATATAGACGCCTACCGCGCTATGCCCGATGTGGAGGTCGCCGCTGTGTACGACCACCACCCCGAGCGGGCGCAGGCGTTCGCCCAGAAATACAGCGTGCGCGTCGCGGAGAATCTGAATGCTCTACTTGATCACTGCGATGTGATTGACATCTGCACGCCCACCTATCGCCACGCGGAATATGCTCTGCCCGCAATAGAGGCAGGCAAGGCGGTGGTGTGCGAGAAGCCGCTCGCACGCACGCTCGAAGACTGCGAGCGCATCGTGAACGCCGTAAAACAACGCAACACGCCGTTTATGCCCGCGCATGTGCTACGGTTCTTCCCCGAATACCGAACAGCGCATCAGTTAGTGCGCAGCGGCGCGCTGGGGGCGATTGCGGCTGTGCGCACGCGACGCGGCGGCGACTTCCCACGCCCCAAAAGCGACTGGTACGCCGACTTCAGCAAAAGCGGCGGCGTGATTTTAGACCTCATTATCCACGACCTCGACTGGATGCTCTGGACGCTCGGCGCAGTCGAGCGCGTCTACGCCAAAGCGCTCACCTTCCGCAACCTCACCCACCTCGACTACACGCTTGTCACGCTCAAGTTCAAAAACGGCGCGGTCGGGCACATCGAAGGCACATGGTGCGACCCCGGCGGCTTCAAGGTGAACTTCGAGGTCTGCGGCGATTCGGGCATGCTGGAGTACGACTCGACGCGCCAAGTTGCCCTGCAGATTGCCACGCGCTCCGACGAAGGCGCTGGCGGCGGCGTGCAAGTGCCCGAAAGCCCCGCCGCACAGAACCCGTACTACCTCGAGCTGCGCCACTTTGTGGACTGCGTGCAAAACGGACAGACGCCCGAAATCACCGTCGAGGACGGCTACAACGCCGTGCGCCTCGCGCTCGCCGCCATCGAATCGGCACAGACAGGGAGGGTAATCGCGCTATGAAAGTCAAAGTGGGCATGATGAGTTTTGCGCACCTACACGCCGACAGCTACGCGCACTGCCTCAAGGCGAACCCAAACGCCGAGCTGGTGGGGATTGCCGACCACGACCCGACTCGCGCCCAAGCGAAGGCGCGCGCGTTCGAGACCCATGCGTTCGACAGTTATGAATCTCTGCTGGCGTCGGAGGTTCAAGCGGTGATTATCTGCTCGGAGAACGCGCGGCACGCCCCACTCGCGCAGATGGCGGCGGCGGCGGGCAAGCACATCCTGTGCGAGAAGCCGCTCATGACCAAGCTGGACGACGGCAAAGCGATGCTGGCGGCGGCGCAAGGCGCAGGCGTCCACCTGTTCACTGCCTTCCCATGCCGATTCAGCCCCGCCTTCCAGCAGATGATGCGCCTGTTGGAATCTGGCGCAATCGGCGAGCTGCTCGCCCTGCGCGGCACAAATCGCGGCTCGAACCCCGGCGGCTGGTTCAACGACCCCGAACTCGCAGGCGGCGGCGCAATGATCGACCATACCGTCCATGTCGCCGACCTCATCCACCGGCTCACAGCACAGGAAATCGCCGAAGTCTACGCCGAGACGGGCAACAACATGTTCCACGGCGCGTTCGACGACACCGCCATGCTCACGATGACCCTGCAGAACGGCGTGTTCGCCACGCTCGATTCAAGCTGGTCGCGCCCCAAGACCTTCCCCACCTGGGGTGATGTGACCCTCGCGGCGATTGGCACGCGCGGGATTATTGAAATGGATATGTTCGCCCAGCACCTCATTCACTACGACGACCGCGCAGGGCGCATCCAGCAGGTCTTCTGGGGCGACAACATCGACTATCTGATGGTGGACGAGTTCCTGCGCGTCGTGGCGGGCGCGGAGCGACAGGCGCTGGCGACGGGCGAGGACGGCTACCGCGCCGCCGCTGTGGCAATCGCAGGCTACGAGTCGGTCAAGCGTCGCGAACCTGTGGCTGTGCAACCGTGATTGGCGAAGGCAATCCCGTTTGAGCGTAAGGGGTACACTCCACCTCGATGCGCACGGACATCATCGCGGCGATAGCAACGCCCGTCGGGGAGGGCGCGGTGGGAATCGTGCGCCTGAGCGGCGCAGGAGCGATTGCCCTGACCGAGCGCGTCTTCCGACGGCGCGGTCGCCAACCGCTGCAGAGCCATCGCGTCTACTACGGCGCCATCGTGGATCCCGACACAAACGAGGTTCTCGACCGCGCGTTGCTGATACCGTTCTTCGCGCCGCGCAGCTACACAGGCGAGGAGGTTGCCGAGCTGCACTGCCACGGCAGCCCGTACCTGCTGCGGCACGTGCTGGCGGTACTGTGTCGGCACGGAGCGCGCCCCGCCGAAGCCGGCGAATTCACCTTGCGCGCCTTCCTCAACGGCAAGTTAGACCTCGCGCAGGCGGAAGCCGTCGCCGACCTGATACGCGCCCGCTCCGACGCGCAACTGCGCAGCGCGCGCGCCCTCCACGAAGGCAAACTCTCGCAGCAAGTGCAACGCCTCAACGACGCGCTGCTCGGAATCATCGCTCAATTGGAAGCACACATCGACTTCTCGGAAGAGATTGGCGAGTTGAACCCCGACGCGCTTGCGCCCCCCCTCCAAACGCTCATCGAACAACTCGATGCGCTGTTGAAAGAGGCGCGCACGGGGCGCATCATGCGCGAGGGCGCGCGCGTGGCAATCGTGGGACGCCCCAATGTGGGCAAATCGTCGCTGCTGAACGCGCTCCTCGGCGCGCCCCGCGCGATTGTCACCGACATCCCCGGCACCACGCGCGACGCCATCGAAGAGAGCCTTCTCATCGGGGGCGTGCCCATCGCCATTTGGGACACGGCGGGTCTGCATGAGAGCGCGGATGTGGTGGAACAGCTGGGCATCGAGCGCACCCGACGCGCCGCTGAACATGCCGACCTCATCTTATTCGTCTACGACCTCACCGCGCCCGACCGCGAAGCCGATGAGCGACTGCTGCGCACCCTGCCCGCCGATACCTCCAAGGTGCTGGTGGGCAACAAAGTGGACTTGTGCGCCTCATCACCTGTGCCTGCGCTGTCGGAGACGCACCCGACCGCCGAAACTGTGTTAATCTCCGCGCTCACGGGCGAGGGGATGGACGCGCTCAAGCAAGCTATCCTGCGAGCCTTGCAGCTGTCGCGCGTGGGCGAGGAGACAACGACGCTCACCCATACACGCCACATCCACGCCGTGCAACAGACAAGACAACACCTACAACATGCGCTCGAATCGCTCCTGCAGCGCCTACCGCCCGACCTCGTGGCGGTGGACTTGCGCAGCGCATGGCTCGAACTCGGCGCGATTACAGGCGCAACCGCCGACGAGGAGCTCATCCACCGCATCTTCCGCGATTTCTGTATTGGGAAATAGCGCAAGTGTGGAATAACCCCTATGCGGAGGCTGGTGGAACCATGCGAGTCTTGATAGCGGAGGATAATGCGGTCGCGCTGAAAGTGCTGGAGCGCAACCTGAAGGCGTTGAACTACGAAGTGGTCGCCGCCCACGATGGACTGCAGGCGTGGCAAGCATTCCAAGCGGAGCCGACCCCCATCGTCATCACCGACTGGGAAATGCCCCACATGAGCGGCTTGGATTTATGCCGCGCCATCCGCCAACACACCCACGAACGATATGTCTATATCGCGATGCTAACCGCGCGCGGACAAAAAGAGGACAAACTCAAAGCGCTGGAAGCAGGCGCAGACGCATTTCTCAGTAAACCGCTCGATGTGGCGGAGCTGCAGGCGAACCTGCGCGTCGCCGAACGAATCCTGCAAGCCGAAGCGACCCTCCAACTCCAAAAACAGCAACTGCAAGACCTCAACGAGGAGCTCCAGAACCAGAACGAAAGCCTGCAACTCTCGTATCGCCGAGTGGAGCATGCCAACCGCCGCTTCTCGGACCTATTTGAGAATGTGCCTGTCGCCTGCTTCACAGTGGATATGGACGGCGCGCTGCACGAGTGGAACCTCGCAGCGCAACAGCTCTACGGCTACACCAAGCAAGAGGTGCTGTTCCGCCCCTTCTATGAGAAGGTATTTCACGGCGCCGCCGCGTCGCGCCTGCACGAAATGCTACAGCGCGTGATGCAAGGCGGCTCGATAGTCGGCATCGAAGGCGAGGATTACGACTCGGAAGGCAATCTGCACTATGTCATCCGCAGCGCGTTCCCGATCCGCAACCTGCAACGCGAAGTCGTCGGCGCGATTGTGTCGGTCGTAGATGTCACCTATCGTGTGGAATACGAGAACCAACTCAAACAGCTCAACCAGCAGCTGCAGAACCTCGCGATTACCGATGGGCTAACCGGGCTACACAACCATCGCGCCTTCCAAGACTATCTGGAAGAGCAGTTCCAAACCGCGATGCACCAAAAACAGCCGCTGTCGCTGATCCTGATGGATGTCGATCATTTCAAGCAGTATAACGACACCTACGGACACCAAGCCGGCGATGAGGTGCTGCGTCGCGTGGCGCAGATTCTCAAACAAAGCGTGCGAGACGGCGATTTCGTGGCGCGCTACGGCGGCGAGGAGTTCGCCGTGGTGCTGCCGCACACCGATACCGAGAACGCAGTGCAGGTGGCAGAGCGACTGCGTACCGCGGTCGCCTCCGCCGAGTGGACGCTACGCCCCATCACGGGCAGCTTCGGCGTGGCAAGTATCCGACCCGACATGGAAACCCGCCGCGAAATCATCGAATCGGCCGACCAAGCCCTCTACGAAGCCAAACGCAACGGACGCAACCGAGTCGTCGCATGGGACTACCGCATGCTCCTGAAAGCCGCTTAGCAGGAGAATCGATAGGGGAACTCAAAAGATACAATTAGAGGTCAAAGCCATGATGAACCGAGTGCGCACATCCGCCCGAGCCCAGACGCGCGTGGCTCCGCAAGCCAGCCCGGGGTTGAAAGTGCTGGCGCGCTTGCTCACTTTGAACGCTGAGGAACTGCTCAGGTGCATCGAGCAGGAGCTGGAAGAGAACCCCGCACTGGAGTTGACCGATGAAGAGCGCGTGCGCGTCGCAGTGACCGCCGCGCCCACGATAATCTCGCTGGACTATGACGCTGGGGGACGCGACTTAGACGAGAGCGATTATGACGACTGGCTGGAAGCGCGCTGCGCCGCCCCTGCGCTGGACTTGAAGTCCCATGTGCTGGGACAGCTGCGCCTGAGCGTCGCGCCTGAACTGCTGCCGATTGCCGAGTATATGGTGGAGTCGTTGGACGAGCGCGGCTACCTGCGGGCGGATGTGGAAGAGATTGCGCTCCAGCTGAACGCGCCGTTGGAAGCGGTGGAGCATGTGCTGGCGCAGCTGCATCAGTGCGACCCGCCCGGCGTGGGCGCGCGCAACCTGCAGGAATGCCTGCTGCTGCAAATTGAATCGATGCGCCACGCGCCGCGACCGTCCTATGACCCCAACCTGCTGAACCTCGCGCACGAGGTACTCACAAAAGGCTGGCGCGACTTCTCACACGGGCAATGGGACAGCCTCCAACGCCGACTGAAACTGGACGCCGACGCGCTGGAGGCAGTGAAGCAGTTCGTCCGCAGCGAACTACAGCCCTACCCTGCCAGCGACCGAGAATGGCGCGAAACGCCCCACGAGCCGTCGCCAGCGCAAGAACCCGATGTCATCATCCACGCGTCGCAGCAGGGAATCCGCATCGAAATCTGCGGCGCACACTACGAATGGCTGCGCCTCAGCCCCGCTTATCTGGAACAAGCCACGCGCATGGCTCACAACGAGATGTGTCGCGCCTCCGATGAGCGCGAACATATTCAGCACTATCTCAACCGCGCCCGTATCTTCATTCAAGCGCTGCAACAACGCTATCAAACGCTCAAACGGATCATGGAAGCGATTGCGCAGCGTCAATACGGATTCTTGATGACCAGCGACGCGCGGTTCCTGCAGCCGATGACGCGCGTGGAAATCGCCCAAGCCACTGGTCTCCACCGCTCCACTATCGGGCGCGCTGTGCGTGATAAGTGGCTCCAACTGCCCAGCGGCGTCATGGTTCCGCTGGAGATGTTCTTCGACGCCTCCTATCGGACAGCGATGTTGATTGAGCAGATTCTGCATGAGCATGAGGGCGCGGGCAAGCGGCTCACCGACGCCGAGATTGCTGAGAAACTGGCGGAGATGGGCATCGAGATTGCCCGACGCACCGTCGCCAAGTACCGCCAACGCCACAACATCCTCGCCTCCCACTGGCGCGAGCGACAACGCTTGGTGGGCTAACGCCCTGCACTCACCAGCTCGCCTTTCGCCACGCGCAGCAGCTCGTCCATCGTGGTCTCCGCAACGGCGACCGACCGATCCGCCACGCCGTAATACACCATCCAGCGTTCATCGGTCAGCGGCGTGAGACCCGTGGGGAACACCACGCGCTCAAAAAAGCCGCTCACCTCGTAGTCTTCGGTGGGCGCAATCAGTGGCTCGTGGGAGCGGCAAAGCACTTTGTGCGGCTCGTCCAAGTCCAGCAGCGCCACGCCCGCGCAGTAGCCGTCTTTTGCGTTCACGCCGTGATAGACTATCAGCCAACCTTCGGGCGTCTCCACAGGAGGCGCGCCGGCCCCAATCCGCCTCGAATCCCAGTGGTGGATGCGCGGCGCCATCAGGAACTGGTGGTCGCCCCAGTGCAGCAAATCGGGCGAGTAGGCAACCCACATGTTCGGACCATTGAACGCCGACGCCGAGGTGCGATGCATCGCCACATATCGCCCCCCCACCCGACGCGGGAACAGCGTCACATTCTTGTTCTCGTGGTGCAGGATAAGCCCCAACCGCTGGAAGGTCTTGAAGTCCTCCGTCGCGGCGATGCCCACACAGATTCCGTAGCGCGAGACCGCCGTGTACGAGATGTAATACACGCCGTCGATGAGCGTGATGCGGCAGTCCTCGATGCCATACTCTTCGTACTTGGTTTCGGGGAACAGCGTCGGCTCGTCGTCGATGGTGAAGTGGACGCCGTCCTTGCTGCGCGCCAAGCGCAGGTGCGAAATCGAGCTGAGATAGACGCGCCCCTCATAGACAACGGCGCGCGGGTCGCTCAAATCGGTCAACGGCGAGTGGCGCGGAAAGGTGAGAATCTCTAAGCGCTGCGACTCCGAGCCGTTCCAGTTGAGCGTCGGCACGCCCACGAGACTGGGGTCGTCTAAGATGGGACGCTCCGCCACGCGCAATAACAACAGTATCTCGTCGCCGAACCGAGTAGCGCCCGGATTGAACGCGCCGATGACCTCCAGATTCGGCGCTGAAGGCTTAACCATTTCAGGCGTAATGATTGGGTTCTCCGCCACACGCTTCGCCACTGATGCTAACCTCCTTGTCGGTGAGACGGCGGCGTCGGCTCGCCGTCCGTAGTGAGCCTGATAATGAGTCTTTCCATAATTTCGGCGGCGTTCACACTGGGGCGCAGCCCTTTGAGGGCTAAATCAGCGTCGTAGAGGGCTTGGAACGCGCGGCACAGGTGCGCCATACTCAGTCGCTCCGCCTGTTTGTGCAGTTTCTCCTGCAGGAACGCTTGGCGCTGCAAGGTTTGCAACACATCGGGGTCTTTAGGCAGCAGGGCGGCGACCTCCGAGCTGACTGTTTGGGGCTGTTTGATGGGTTGCTGGTGTTGGATGAGGGTGCGCACGCCCCACAATAGGCGGTACTGGCGTGCAATCAGCGCGAGCGTCTTGAGCGCGGTCTCCTCCGTGCGCGCGCCCGCTTGGAACAGCAGACGCAGTTGGCGCATCGCCGCGTGCGCGTCGCGAGCGACCACCGAATCGACCAGTTTAAACACTTGGGCTTGCTGGCTGGGGCTAACGACCATATCGATATCCAGACGGCAGATTTCGCTACGGGGTTCCACGAAGAGGATGACTTTTTGGAGTTCGGCGAGGGCGCGTTCGGCGACGCCGTCCACCAGTGTCTGTAGGTACTCGGCGTCTTCAGTGCGCAGCTGCTTGCCTGCCGCCTGCGCCGTCTCCACCAGCCGTCGCGTGAGCGTCGCGCCCGTGAGCGTAGTGAGCTTGACCACCATCCCGTGCTGATCCACCGCTTTAGTTAGGGCGTTCCAAGCGGCTTTTGCGCCCTCGCTCTCCTCAGTGGGCGCAGTAATCAGCACAAGGCATGCGAACGGCGGCGTTTGCGGAACCAGTTTCGCAAGGGCTTGCAGGTCGCTTGCGCTATAGCGGTTCACACCATGCAAGACAACCAGTCGCCGCTCGGCTTCCATCGGCACGGTCTGCACCAAGCCGCTCAGTGTGGCGACGGGGGTTTCGCGGGCGTCCAGCACTGTCTCGTCCACGCTACCCGCAGCGATATTCAGCGCGCGACGCAGCGCCACGAGAAACTCGCGCTGCTGCACCAGCTCCTCTCCTTCCAACAGGTAGATTGGGACAGGCGTGCGCCAGTCGCTAGCCCGAAGCTCCGTGAAACGCTTAGTTGCCATAGACCCTTCCGCGCCCGTAGGCGAACAACCTTAAGATAAGCCGTCGGACGCCGAGTTCCTGCAGGGCGAGTCGTTGGAGTTGGCGCATTCGCTGGGCGATTTCGGGGTGCAGCGCGTCGCGTCGTTCGGGCGCGGCGTAGAGATACTCCATCAGCGCGGGAGTGAGCGCAGCGACTGCTGGGGCAACCTCGCTGCCCTGTTGACGCAGGCGCGCGGCGGCGGCGCCCAAGTACGCGCGAGGCGTCTGGCCCATCAACGGAAGCTCCACACCCAACAGCCATAGCAAGAACACCAGACGCTGATAGTGCTGCTGCGGGAGGCTACTGGCGGCGCGACGCCCCCAACCCACGCGCGGCGCGACCAGCACCCACACAATCGCCAGCGCCGTCACGGCAATCAGCGCGTCCAACATCCGCTGGAGCAACCGACGGCGCGCCTGCGCCGACTCCGCGCTCTCCTGCGCCTGCATCTCCGCCTGACCCGCTTCGATCACAGGCGCGTTGCGCGTGGCGTCGAACGCGACCCAACCCACATTCTCAAAATAAACCTCCGTCCACAGATGCCGATGCTCTTCGCGCACGACATACTCGTCGCCCTCGCGCTCCTTCAAGATGAAACCCGACGCCACACGCGCGGGGATGCCCGCATACTGGCACAGCACCGCCAACGCCGTCGCGAACTCCACGCAATACCCCTGCCTCGCCTCAAACAGAAAATACTCCACCGCATCCACATCGGTCGGATAGGCTTCCACATTCAAGTTGTAGGCGGTGTTCTGCTCAATATAGCGCACAATCGCCATCACCTTGTCGTACTGGGTGGGCTGGTTGGCTGTGAGGGCAGTCGCCAGTTCTTGCAATCGCTTATTGTTCGTCGCGAACAGGGGTACTCGGAAGACGGGCGCGGGCGCGGCGCGTAGGATGCGCGGGTCGTCTGTGGGCACATACGCCGTCACGGTGTATTGCTCGCCTGCGCCCAGCGGGCGGTAGCTCGAGACGGCGTTGATTTGCCATGCGTATTGCAGGGCGCGCACGGGCGCTTCCACCAACAGGGGTGTGCCCGGCGTGTAGAGATACCGATGCCAGCCGCTGCTGAGGGTGACGATGGCTTGTACCTGTCGGGAGGGAGGCGTGTTCAACGCGCGTTGCGGCGCGAACACACCCTGCTGCACCAACGCCATATCGCTCATAAAGTAGCGACCGCGATTCCAGCCGCGCCCCGTGTAATAGTTGTACGACTCAACGCGCATATATTCGGGCTGCGCCGCGCCTTCCAATCGCACGCGCATCACTTCCAGCTTGCTCAGCGCGACCGCTCCCGCGCCTGCCTGCAGTTCGGGAGGCGCCTCGCTGGTACTGTTCGGGCGCAAATTCGCACGAAACGGCATGCCCACCACAAAACTCGAAATCAACTGCCCAATCGTGAGCGCGAGCAGGGGCGCCAGCACGAACGCAGTGATGCCAGCAAACAGACCACTCCCCAGTACCGCGCGCAGCGCATACCCCGTCTCCAAGCGCGGCGGTACAAGCCCCCACTCCAGCCGATGGCTCGCCAACATCAAAAACAGCATCGCCAGCAACATCAGCGCAAACAGCCACAAAATCTGAGCCGCCAGCATGTAGGTAGCAATCAACCCGAACAACGCCAACGCAGGCACACTCTGGAACACCAACGAGTGCATCGTGAACATCAGCGCACTGCGCAAACACAGATACCACAAAAACGACAAACTGAGGTACGACTCGATGGCGGAGTCGGTTATGACTCCGAACAGGCTATTGAGGAACGACTGCCCCACAACGCACAGGGCGGCAATCAGCGCGTCAGATACGCCCACCAGTACCCGCGCGCTCTCCGATAGCGTGAAGCGGCTCGCCCACGCGCTGAACGCCACGCCAATCGACGCCAAAATAATAAACGGCGTCGCAGAAAACTCCGATGTACGCGCCAACTGCACCACCAGCGCGCACGCCAAGGTCAACAACCACACCGCCCCATACACCGCTAATGGGGGCAAGCCACTCGATTCCGCTCGATTCAGCGCCATCAGTAGTCATACGATTCTACCCGCTCAGGTGTTCGCAGAACAAATCGCCCCGCGAAGCGTCTGAAAAGTGTGGTATACTTCCCTCGAAACCCCCATACAGGAGGAGACCATTATGAAACGACTGGGTTTACTGATTGCGACTATCGCTTTGGCGACGCTGACGCCGTTGTGGGCGCAAGAGTCGCCTGCTGGCAGCAATGATAAGGCGCCTGCGGTCAAGCCGCAACCGCAGGCGCAACCGACGCGCGGCGATGTGCTGGCGCCCAGCAACCTTGCCACCCGTCTGAACCTCAACGAGGAGCAGCGCGCCCGCATCGAGGGACTCTGGAAACAGTATAACGACCGTACTGAGCAAATCCGACGCGACACCGCGCTGACCTCCGAGCAGCGCATCACACGACTGCGTCAGGCGCGCGAAGAGTATGTACGGCTCGTGCGCACCGTGCTGAACGAGGAACAGCTCAAAAAGTTTGAAGCGCTGCTGGATGAGCAGTCGCCTGCGCTCGGCAATCTCGCGAACATGCGCCTGACGCCTGAACAGATGGAGAAAATCCGCGAGATTGTGCAACGCTACAACGCTATTCGCCAGCAAATCACCCAAGACACCTCGCTCACCCCAGACCAACGCTCGCGCCGCCTGCAGGAAGTGAACCAGCAGATGATGCTGGAAATCCGCAACGCGCTGCCCAAGAACCTACAAGAGCAGTGGGACAAGGCGACCAAGCGCGACCAGCAGCAGGGCGAGAAGAAGGAAGAGAAGAAGAACGACAACCCGCCCCAGAACCCTTGAGCTGTTTCCCCCTTGTAGCACGGACATCCCAGTCCGTGCTACTCCTCGCGTGCGCAGGTACGACGCATGCATGGCGTTGTGCCGCGTGGGACAAGACCCTCGCGAGCAGGGGGAACCTAAAGTAGGGGGTGAGTGTATCATCCTCACTGCCCTGAGGCAATCGGACCATCGCTGGCGGGGCGAGGGGATGCAAATCAAGTTCACTTGCCCATAGGGAGTGGGGTAGAGTTCGCAGAAGCGTTGCACCAAGCGCAGGATGGTATGCACCGAGCTGGGACAGTCCTGTCCCAGCACTGCTTGTAGGCGGGAACGCCCCCGTGGCTGGGACAGTCTTGTCCCAGCACGCTTCACGAAACGCCGACGCTGCGACGCCAGGAATGCCGTCGCACCGAGGTTGCGACGCAGGGCACAGCGCCCGATTCACTACTCTGGCTCAGCGAGTAGGCTCACATCGGGCAGGGCGGGTTCGGTAATCTCGCTGGCGCGGGTGAGCGGGTTGCGTTGAATGCGCAGGCAGCGGTCGGCGGCTTCGTTAATCTCCTCGAAGTGCGAAATCACCAGTATCTGATTGAACCAAGTGCGCAGATTGTTCAGCAGTTCCATCACATTGTGGCGTCGCTCCGAGTCGAGCGAGGCGAACACCTCATCCAAAATCAGCAGCGAGAGGGGCTGACCTGCGCGTTCCGTGATGAGCCGCGCCAGTGCAAGGCGCAAGCTCAGATTCACGATGTCTTCCTCGCCGCCAGAGATGACCGCCTTGCGCAGTCCTTCATCGATTACAGTGAAGCGGTACTCCTCATCGATGTCCAGCTCGGTGTAGCGTCCGTTGGTGAGAATGCTGAGGAACTCGGTCGCGATGCTGGCGAGCAGGGGTCGCAGGCGCGTGTTGAGCTCCGTGCGGAACTCCTGCAGCGCTTTGCGCAGGGTCTGATGCATCAGCAGGTCGCGCTCGCGTTGCTGGAGTTGCTGCTGGAGCTGGCGCGTCTGCTCCAGCTGCTGGCGGAGGTGGTCGCGCAAGCGGGCGTGGCTTTCGACTTCGGCGCGTCGTGCGGCGACGGCTTGCTGCATCGCGCTCACCTGTTGCTGGGCTTGCTGATAGGCGTTCGAGGCGTCCAGATAGGCTTGCTCTGCGTAGCCCAGCTGCTCAATTTGCCGCTCGGTCTGTTGCAGTTGCTCGGTTTTGGCGTCCAGCTCGGCGCGCGCCTGCTCAATCTGCTGTTTGAGTGCGTCGCGCTCCTTGAGGATAGTGACTAACTGCAACGCTTCTTCGTAGAGAGGCTGCAGTTGTTCGGCTTGCGTGCGGAGCGCTGTGTGCTGGTCGGCGTCGTAGCCTGTGGGTAGGGCGTCTATCTGCGTTTGCAGGTCGCTAATGCGCTGCTCGGTTTGGCGTTGCTCGCGTTCCACCGCGCCGAGCCGTCGCAGCTCCACTTGCAGGCTCTGCGCGTGCTGCACTTGGGGCTGCAGCGATTCCAGTTCCCGGTGCACGCGCTGTTCCTCGTGGGGGTCGTAGACGGGCAGACAGCTCAGTTGGCGTTCCAAGTTGCGAATGTGTTGATCGAGGGCGTCAATCTGTTGGAGTTGCTCGTCGAGTTGTTGGAGTTGGGCGTTGTGTTGGGCGCGTTGGTGTTGAGCGGCGTCGCGCTGCTGTTGGAGTTGGGCGAGTTGGGCGCGGATGGGCGCGATGGTTTCAGGCTCTTGTTTGAGTTGTTCGAGGCGTGTGCGCAGGGCGCGCAGTTGCAGGTTCGTTTGCTTTGCTTCCTCGCGCGTGCGTTGCAACACTTGCATGTAGGCGTCGCCGAGGGGCTGTCCGCAGGTGGGGCATTCGCTGTCTTCGCCGAGCGATTCCAGTTGCTGGATGCGTTCGCGCTGTTGGCGGAGCGCGGCGTCGAGGGCGCGTGCGTCGGCTTCGGCGTCGGCGCGTTGCTGGCTCCATGCTTGCAGTGCTTGCTGGAGTTGCGTTTCAGCGTCGGCGCAGGCGCGTTGCGCGTGTTGATACTCGGCGTCGGCGGCTTGGAACGCTTGCTGTAGGGCGTCGCGTTCGACGGCTTTCTGCTGGAGCGCGTTTCGTTGCGTCTGTGCCGCCTGAATTTGTTCTTCTATGCGGGCGCGTTGCGCGGCTTGCTGGGCGATTTGGCGTATCTTCTGGAGCTGCTGGGTAAGCGTTTCGGCGCGTTGGAGCGTCGGCTGGAGCGCCTCTAACGCCTCGCGCTTCTGATAGAGTTCAGTGCGCTCTTGATAGAGTTGGGCGCGGCGTTGTTGCGCGACGCGTTGCTCGGCGAGCAGCTGCTGGCGTTGTTGCTCGGCTTGGGCGAGCTGCTCCATCGCTTGCAACGCCTTGTTGACCTCGCGATAGCGTTTGGCGTCTGACTCGATGGCTTTGTAGCGCTCGTGGAGTTGGAGGAGTTGATTCCAGCGCGTGCGCAGCTCCTCCACGCGCTGCGTCGCGTATTCGCGGTCTTTTTCAAGTAGCCCCCGCTGTTGCATAAGGCTGAGGTGCTGCTCGCGTAGGGCGTTCTGTGCTTCGAACTGCTGTTGGGCGGCGTCGCGCTGCTGGATGGCTTGCGCGAGTTCGGCTGCTTCTTGGCGCAGGGCGACTTCGCTGCGCTGCAGTTCCGCTTCCACGGTTTGCAGTTGTTGCTGGAGGGCTTGGGGGTCGCCGATGGCGTTTCGGAGCGCGTTCACTTCGGCGTCTAAGGCGCGTGTGGCGACGGTCGCGCGGTCGATGGCCTCCGTGATGCGTTCGTAGCCGAGCATGCGACTGATTTCCTCGCGTCGCTTCTGCGTGCTGTAGCCCATAAACTCCAGCTCTTTTTGGCGGGCGCAGAAGCTGGTCTGGAACTGCAGCGGGTTCATGCCCAGCAGTTGGAGTACCTGCTCGTTGACGGGTGTCGTGCCGCGGGCGAGGGGCGTCCATGCGCCGTCGGCGTTGAGCGACGCGAGTTCGGCGTCGGTGGGCGTGCGGCGGATACGATAGCGACGCCTACCGAGTTCGAACTCCAGCAGCACGCGCACCTTCGCGCCGCCCTGCGACCAGAGGAATCGGAGCGTATCTGCGCCCTCGCGCACTACGCGCGCGCCGTACAACGCCCACAGAATTGCCTCGACCAGCGTGGTTTTGCCCGAGCCGTTCGCGCCGACAATCGCGGTCACGCCCGTCTCGAAGTCCACGCGGGCGTGCGCATACTGCCGAAAGTTCTCCAGCTCCAGCGCAATCAGCTGCATCGCTTAGCGGTCTTCTTTGGGGGTGCGGGGCTTCACATCGTCTTCTTGCTGAAAGCGCGGTTCGGGTACGAGCAAGGTGAACGCGCCTGTGGGCGTCAGACTGCGCTTGACGCCATCCACGGACGCTTCGCCGACGCCCGATAGGTTGAACGCCGCCACGCCGCTGAAGTTAACCTGCCCCTCGCGCAGCACGGCGCGCACCGAGTCGAAGTCGCCCTGAATGCGCAGCACGCCCTGCCCTTTGTAGACCTTTATCCGCTGGTTCAGCGGCGGCTTGAGACGCACATTGCGAGGCAGCTCGTTGACCTCTTGGAAGCCCTCGACTTGCATCGCGCCTTTCACGGTGTTCACAATCAGGTAGCCGCGTGCGCGCACGGTGAGCGTCCCTTTGCCTCGCGCGAAGAAGTTGAGCGGCTTACCCTGCACGGTGAACACGCCGGGCTTGGGCGGTTGCTGTTTGGGCGGCTCCTGCTGGGGCGCCTTGTTCTGCTGCTGCGTCGCGCCTACCGCTATCATCGTGCATATCACTATCAGTGCGAGAAGTCTCTTCATGCTTGCCTCCAGAGCCGTCGATGATATATATTGTACCCGATGGGCGTTCCTCCGATCAGGCTTATTCCGATTCCTGTGGCACGGACAAGACTGTCCCAGCCACTGT